>NZ_JBSHAM010000016.1:0-128238 GCF_053611505.1 Amycolatopsis sp. NPDC054798
CGTCATGGGCCCCTTGTGGGAATCTGATTCCCTCAAGGGGCCCTTCACGGACTTTTCGGGACCGGTCCCGCCCGTGCCGCGCTATCTTGGCCGCCTTCTTGGGCGGAGGAGGAGCCAGGTGACAGAGCAGACGGTCGAGCGGACCAGGCGGATACCGACGGGCGCGGCACTCGCGATCGGATTCGCGGTGCTGGTGGCCGTTCGGGAGACAGTGTTTCTGATCTGGCCTTCCGCCACGGTGGTTTCGACCCGCCCGGGCAGCCGGTGGGACGCCGTCGACGCGCTGTCGTTGATCACGATGTTCGTGCCGGCGGACGACGGCACGATGTCGGTCAGCATGCTCGGCGGCCTGGTCAGCCAGGTCTTCTGCGGAGTGTGCTGTCTCGCCGGCGCGATGCTCCTGGCGCTGCGTCACACGCTCGGCCGGACCCTCGTTCTCCTCGGCGCGGGCAGCAGGCTGCTGGTGGTCGTGGTCGCTATCGTCGTCGCGTTCGTTCCTATTGACGGCACCCGGGTGCTCGACCCGGAAGGCGTCGGCGGAGCGTCGTTCGTGTCGTTCTTCCTCATCGAAGCCGATTGGGTGCTGCCGCTGCTGGTGTGCGCTTTCGCGACCGGCCGGCGCGCGAAATCCTGGGTGCGGACTGGGTAGGTCCGGAGCTTCTCAGCGCAGCCGGGAAACCCCTATGCTGGGCGGCCCCTCGCCGGGAGGAAACCGTCGCCATGCGTAGCGGAGAAACCAGAGCTGTTCTGGAACGGCTCCTGCCCCGGGTGCTGACCGGAGTGCGGAACGAGCTGAACACCACGATGGCCGTGCACGGGCCAGGAGCGCTCGCGCTGATCCCGCGTTCGGTCGAACTCATCCGGTTCGGCGCGGATCTCGCCTTCGACTGCGCGCGTGCGGATCAGCTCACCGAGCCGGAAACCCTGTCCCCGTACGAAAAGTTCGGCCAGGTCGTAGCCGATGGCGGGTTTTCCGCGGATTCGCTGCGGCTGGGCGTCACGACGAGCTATATCGCCGCGATGCGGATCGCGCTCGCCGAGGCGTCGGTGAGCGACCGGGCCACCCTGATGCCGCTGGTCAGCTGGTCGGCTCAGCTCGGCCCGCTGGTCGAGGACACCGAGCTGGGCGCGTTCTTCGATTGGCATCAGCAACGGGCGGAAACCGGTCGCTACCGCGAGCAGGTGGTCCGCAGTCTGCTGAGCGGTTCGGCCGCCGGGGTGGGCACGCGGGCTCCCGCGCATCTGATCGCCTTGGTGTCGCCCGCCGGCTCGCGCGGCGAGCCCAAAGCCAAACTGGCCCGGATCGAACAGGATCTGCTCGAAAGCGGCGCGTTGGTGCTGGCGCGCAAGCATTTCGTCATCCTGCTGCATCCCCTGCCCGCGTTCGACGGGCCAGGGGTGCGGGTGCCGGAACACTCGCTGGTACCGGCCCTCGGCACGCTGGGGCCGGGCGTCCAGGTGGCTCTGGCCAAGGGACGGACGCAGGAACTTCCCGGTGCGTTCCGGGAAGCGGTGACGGTCTGGCGGCTTGTGCGCAGCCGTGGCTTTCCGGCCGGGTTCTACGACCTGTCGCACGTGCTGGCCGATCGGCTGGTGTCGTGGGATGCGGACCTCGCGAAGCGCCTGCGCGGTCTTCTCGCGGAGCTGGCCGATTCGCCGGTACTCGTGGATACCTTGCGCAGCTGGGTTCTCGGGAACGCGGACCGGCGGCGGGTGGCCGCCAAGCTGCACGTTCATCCGAACACGCTCGACCGCAGGCTCCGGCACATCGAGCAGCGCACGGGGCTGTCCGTGAGCGACTACCACGACCTGCACGTGCTGCACCTGGCCCTCGCCGCGCTGTCCGCGCGCCAATGACGTCGAGTGCCGCGGCCGCCGGCACTCGACGTCCTGGTCTCCCGGTCAGGGCCGGAAGAAACCGCTGGCGTAATTGCAGGTCACCTGCACGGAATTGTTCGGGCTGCAGTTCCCGCCCGCCGAACCGCCGATGGTCACGACGCCGCCGGTGCGATTGGCGATCGTGGCGGTGGCCAGCGCTTCCACCGGGATGCCTTTCGGCACCGACACCGACTTGTTGCCGGGCGAGGTGGTGAAAAGCAACTGGGTGAACGCACTGGGATTAGTGCCGAAGGCCAGGTTGCCGAACCCGGTCGTCAATCGCGACGACAGGGAGATTTGCGCCGGAGCGGAACAAAAGACGCCGAGCGACCAGAACACGTTCGGCGGGGAACCGGGGAATTCGGAGAACTTGACCTGAAGCGGACCGGAATTGCAGAGGACCGAAGTCGCCGCCGGTCTGGGCGAGGCCGTCGCGGCGGTCTGCCCGGTCAGAGCCAGCACCGCGGACATGCCCAGAGCCGCACCGGCAAGCCGGCCTGCGGAGTTCACCATTGCCGCACCTCCTGATTCGAAAAGGGTTGCCGACGGAGGAAACCGTCGCGATCAGCGTAGGAAGGCCGCCGCGCGAGGTCACGGTGACGAGGCCACCCAGCCGTCGGGAACCGAGGTGACCGCTTCACCTCTCTGGTGCGGCACCCGCGGAAGCAATGGTCGAGGCATTGCCGCTCGCAGTGGGCTTAGGCAACCGCGAGTTCGGCCGGGGTGCGCTTTCGGTCAGGCTCCGTGACGGCAGACTTCGTTGCCGGACAATGGATCGGATGTGCGGCGCGGTGGTTGGCTCCTCGTTCTGGTTTCGAAGTTGCTCACCTTCCGGGCCGTTGTCCGGCGACGCTGTCGCCCGCGCTCGGCCCAGTTAGATACCGCGGTTTTTGACTGTCCGCAGCAAGGTGTACATCGCGTCGTCCAGTTGCCGCTGCTGCCGGTGGGACAGCCCGGACAGCAGTGCGGCCTCGTTCGCGGCGTGGTCGCTGATAGCCGCGTCGACGGCAGCCATGCCCTTTTCGGTGAGGGTGACCAGGAAGCTGCGCCGGTCTTCCGGGTCCAGCTGCCGGTTGACCAGCCCGGCCCGGTCGAGCCGGTCGAGGCGGTTGGTCATTCCCGCCCGCGACAGCATCAGCTGCTCGGACAGCGCCGACGGGGTCACCACGTAGGGCGGCCCGGACCGGCGGATGGCGGCCAGTACGTCGAACTCTCCGTTGCGCAGGCCGTGGCGGGCGAAAACCTCGTCGAAGGACCGGTTCATGATCGCGGCGAACCGCGTCACCCGCGCCAGGACCTCGACCGGCCACAGGTCCAGGTCGGACCGCTCCCGCCGCCATTGCTCGATCACTGTGTCGACCTCGTCGCTCTCCCGCATGCCCCCAGCATACTATTTGACGCATGATAGTTCGACGCCGTACTATTTTGACATCGAACTACATTGGTCCAGCGAACACCGGGAGCACTTCATGCGCAAGATCGTCGCGAGCCTGTTCGTGTCCCTCGACGGCGTGGCCGAGGCGCCCGAGACCTGGCATTTCCCCTACTTCGACGACGAGATGGGCAACGCCGTCGGCGCGGCCATGGCCGGCTCGGACGCGATGCTGCTCGGCCGCGTCCAGTACCAGCAGTTCGCCGCCTTCTGGCCGGCCAGCGAGGACGAGGTGGCCGACTTCATGAACAACCAGAAGAAGTACGTCGTCACCAACACCCTGACCGAGGCCGAGTGGAACAACACCGAGATCATCAGCGGCGACGTGCTGGGCCGGATCAGAGAGCTCAAGTCCGGCGAGGGCAAGGACATCGGCGTGACCGGCAGCCTCACCCTGGTGCGAGCGCTGCTCACGGCCGGGCTTCTCGACCAGTTGCAGCTTTTCGTCCACCCGATCGTCCTCGGCAAGGGCGCCCGGTGGTTCGACGACCTCGGCACCGTCGAACTGCGACTGGCTTCGGCCGAGACTTTCCCCACCGGAGTGATCCACCAGACCTACATCCCGGCGTCCTGACCACTTCGGCTGCCCGCTGTCGCGCTAGACGGTCTTGAACGTGGCCATCATGCCCATGTCCTCGTGCTCGGCGTTGTGGCAGTGGAACATGTACCGCCCGCGATACCCGTCGAACCGGGCGATCACCTCGACCGCCTCGCCGGGCTGAAGGTCCACGGTGTCCTTCCGGCCCGCGTCGTGCGGGGCGGGGTCCTTGCCGCCGCGGGAAAGCACTTGGAAGTGCACCAGGTGCAGGTGGATCGGATGATGCAGATCCGCGACGAACCGCCAGATCTCGACGTCGCCGAGTTTCGGCTGGGCCGCGATCCGGGTCGGGGTGAAGGCTTCCCCGCCGATGGTCCAGCCGTGCCTGCCGTTGAACTGTCCACTTCGGAACGCGAACTCGCGCGTCACCGTCGCTTGGGCGCGGTCGAGCCGTTCCACTTCGGACAGTTTGGCCGGGACGCGGCTGTCGTCCTTCACCCGGCGGGCGACGCGAAAACGCATTACCTGCGCGGTAGTCCCGGTGCCGAGGCGGTTGACCAGCGTTACCTCGGTGCCGACCGGGTAGGCCCCGAAATCGACCACCGTGTCGTACCGTTCGGCGGGAGCGATCGGCAGGTGCTCGTGGCCGCGCGGAGCGTCGAGCAAGCCTTGGTCCGAGCCGATCTGGATGAACGCGGGTCCGCTCGGCGGCGGTGGGTCGAGCGCGAGGTCGTAGCGGCGGGCGTTGGAGCCGTTGAGGAACCGCAGCCGGTACCGGGCTGCCGCCACTTCCGCGACCGGCCAAGGCGCGCCGTTCACCAAGAGTACGTCACCGAGAACGCCTGCGGCGTAAGCATCTTCGACACCGGGAACAGTCCGAAGTGAGGGATCCAGCGACGGATACCGCATCGAGCCGTCTTCCGCGAATGCGCGGTCGGTGATCATCAACGGCAGTTCCCGCTCGCCGCGCGGCAGCGGCAGTGCGTCTTCCTCGGCGTCGCGGACGATGTGCAGTCCGGCGAGTCCTCGGTACACGGCCGGACCGGTGAAGTCCATCCGGTGGTCGTGGTACCAGAGCATCGCGGCCTTTTGCTGCAACGGATACGTGTACTCGCGGGTGCCCGTGGTGACGACGGCGTCCGGGTCGGCCATCCCCGCATGTCCGTGCCCGGCACTGGCCAGGTAACGGCCGTCAGCGGGCAGGACGAGGTCGGTGGCATAGCCGTCGGACTCCGGCGGCGTGCGTCCGCCGTGCAGGTGCACGACCGTCGGCACCGGAAGTTCGTTGCGGTGCCGGACGATCGTGGTCCGGCCGCTGCGGGATTCGATCGTCGGCCCGGGAAAAGTGCCTTGATAGCCCCAGATCGGCGTGCGCAGTCCGGGCAGGATTTCCGCGGTGCTCGCCCGCTGCACGATTTCGTACCGGTCGACGCCGCCGTCGCGCGATACCGGCTGCAACACTGGCGGCAGCGGCAAGGGCGCCTGAAACGGTTGCGGCAGCGGAACTTCGCTGGTCAACAGCTCGCCGGTCGCCGCAGCGGGCCGCAACAATCGCGGCGCGACGAACCCGGCAGTGAGCAGCGCACCGGCTCCGCCTGCCAGCCCGAGAAACCGGCGTCGCGACATCCCGCTCATCGCCGCGCCCCAGTCCGCCAGATGCCGAACAGCGTCCCGAGCGCGATCGCGACCAGCGCGACACCGAGCGGAATGTGCAGGTCAAGGGCACCGGCCAGACCCGCGAAGTACTGCGCGGTCTCGCCGCCGGCCAGCAGCAGACTGGCCCAGAACGGCCACTGGACGCCGCCGCGCCACCAGTACAGCGCGGCGGGCACGAGCTGCACCAGCGCGAGCGTCGAGACGATGTTGGCGCCGAGTTCGTGCATCGCCAGCATGCCGTAATCGCCGATCAGATACCGCCCGGCGAACACTGGCTGGCCCAGGATCGCGACGGCGTGCACCGTCACGAAAACCCGCAGCACCACCAGCAACGTCCGCCCGCGTGTCAGGGCCGCCTCGGCCACCGTTCCCCCTTGTGCGCGTAAGTCTTCCCCCAGACAGACGCTAAGCTGAACTTCTCATGCCGTCCAAGACCAAAATCGCCATGTATTCATGACCTCGGAGCTATGAAATGGACCTGCTGCAGCTGCGCTACTTCCAGGCGGTCGCCTACCGCGGCCATCTCAGCCAGGCGGCGGCCGAACTGCACATCGCGCAGCCGTCGCTGAGCCGGGCGATCGCGCGGCTGGAGGCGGATCTCGGCGTGCCGCTGTTCGAGCGTGCCGGGCGCGGGCTGCGGCTGAACTACTTCGGCACCACGTTCCTGCGCCGCGTCGACCGGGCGCTGCGCGAACTCGACGACGCCCGCCAGGAACTCTCCGACCTGGCTGGTCTGGACCACGGCCGAGTCGCCGTCGCGTCGGAAACCCTGCTCACGCTCACCGGCCTGATGAGCGCCTTCCGCGCGGAGCACCCCGGCGTCGAGCTGCGGCTGTACCAGTCGTCGGCGGAAACCATGGCGCAGCAACTGTGTGCGGGCGAGGTCGACCTGTGCTTCGCTTCGCAGCCGCTGCGGCTGCCCGGACTGGAGGCGCGGGAACTGCTGCGCGAGGAGGTGCTGCTGGCCGTGCCCAGCACCCACCGGCTCGCCGGGCGCAAACGCGTGCGGATAGCGGACCTCGCGAACGAACCCATGGTGACGACCCGGCCCGGCTACTGGCCGAGGACCCTCTCCGACCGTCTCTTCGCCGAGGCGGGCCTGGAACCGAATTACTCCTGCGAGAGCGACGAACCCGGGGCGACTGGGCAGCTGATCGCGAGCGGACTGGGAATCGGCCTGGTGCCGGAGGTTGCCCGCCGGGCCGCCAAGGACGAAACGGCTGTCACGCTGGTGGTCGACGCTCCGGACTGTTACCGGAGCCTAACCGTGGTCCAGCGCTCGGATTCGTATCTTTCCGCAGCAGCCCAACGTCTCACGGAGTTCGCGACGGCCTACTTCGCGGAGCCGTCCTTCGCGGTGTGAATCGTCGCGCACCGCGACTCCGGCGAAGGCGCACAGTTCTGCATCCGCTGACCGATCGAGCGCCGCCAATCGGCGGCAGACACCCGCCGCCGTGGCCCATCGCGGAGACCTGCGGGCTCTGCTCTGAGACCGGCTGGACGACGAGCGGCTGCACTGTCTGGCGGGACGTCGGGAGCAGCTGAACCGCCCAGGCGGGGGGATTTGTCCGATTCTCGACCATGGGCGGTTGTTGCCAGGTCACGAACTGCTCATGCTGAACAGCTATTCGGCACGAGCAGGGGAAGCCAGATGCAGCAGCAGAGCTTGGCGGTCCGGTGGTCGGCGCGAACAGTACGGTCCGGCCCGTTTCATCGCGCGTTGTCCGAGGCCGTAGACCGGCGCGGGTTGTCCCTTTCGCGGCTTCGCGCGCATCTCGCCGCGCACGGGGTTTCGGTCGCCGAGTCCACGCTGAGTTACTGGCAGCGCGGCCTGCGCAGTCCGTCCGCGCCCCGGTCGCTCGACGTCGTGCGCGCTCTGGAATCGGTGCTGAACCTGCCGCCGGACAGCCTGGTCGTGCTGATCGGTCCGCACCGGACCGCGGACGCCGACCGCCGCCCGTCCCTGCCGGAACTCCAGCAGAGCTGGGCCGAGACGTTCGCGCTGCGCGACGAGCTGAGCGGGATGCCCGGCAGCGAGGAGAACGCGGACCTCGACGTCGCGACGGTGGTCGACGTGCTGACGCTCGGCGCGCAAGGCCGGACCAAGGAGATCTCGTCGACCATGGTGGTACGCGCGAGACGGTCCGGGCCGGACAGTTTCCTGGTGACGCACCAGGACGAGGACGGCAGCGACGTCACGGCGACGTCGATCGTCGCGGTCGACGGCTGCCGGGTCGGGCGGGTGCGCCGCAGCGTGCAGTCGGCGGGGATGGTGTTCGAGCTGCTTTTCGACCGCGGCCTCGCCGAGGGGGAGACGCACACGTTCGGGTTCACGCTGCGTCCCGCCGCCTCGGTCCGGCCGGGAAGTTTCCACCGGGTCGTGCGCTCCCGCATGTCGGCGTACCTGCTGCGGCTGCGCTTCGACCCGGCCGCGCTGCCCGCGCGCTGCCTGCGGACCATCCGGCCGAGGGAGGACCTGGAACTGCTGGTCCGCGAGCCGCTGTTCTGCGGGCCGGGGAACACGGTGAGCGCCTACTTCGAGGAACTGGGCGTGGGCATCGCCGGGGTCGACCTCATTTGGGATTGATCCGGCGTTTCGTCCAGCGCCACAACAGGAATCCGGCGCCGACCACCAACGCGGAGCCGAAGATGATCAGCCCGGCGACAAGCGAACCGGCCGGTCCCGAGTCGCGCTGGAGGGTTTGCTTGAACCCGATCCCGCCGCGCTGCTGGTAATCGGAACCGGGCAGTTTGTCGGCGTACCGCGAATGCACCTGCTGCTGGTACTCGGCGATCGGCGTGAACTCGCCGACCGGCGACTGGGGAAGGCTGGCCTGCAGCAGCACGACGCCGTCCCGGCTGAGGTCGTACCACCCGTTGATCTGCGGTTCGTTCAACAGCACCGAACCCGGTTTCAACCGGGCGCTGAGCGTCTCCTCGTCGTTGCCGGACAACACGTTCCCGACCGACCAGCCGCCCGGCGCGGAATGGTCGGGCGCGGCGCGGAGGGTGGCTTTCGCGCCGGTGGCCGCGGTGGCCGTCACCGCGATCGCCCGCAGCGTGCCCGCCGGTGCGCCCGGTTTCGCGGCGACGAAATCGGGGTTGAGCGTGTAAACCGGGATTCCCTTGTGCTCCAGCGTGATCCGGCCTGGCTCGGCGTGGCCGACCTGCCGGAAGTTCGACGTGGCGAAACTGATCGCACGCGCCGTTTCCGCGGCTTTGACCGCGGCCGCGACGTCCTGCTCCGACGGCGGCGCGACCCACGAGGCCCCGGCGGCCTCGGCGGGACCGGCGGACAGGAGCGCCGCGACCGCGATCGCCGCGCCGGCGGCGAACTTCCGGCAGATCTCACCCATGGCGGCTCGTCAGCCCTTCTTGATGTTGACGATGGTGTCGTTCCAGGTGAACTGGCCGTTGCTGCGGTAGGAGTTGTAGTCCCAGGTCTGGTACCGCTCGTAGCTCGGCCACGGGTCGCCGACCATCAGCGACTGGTTCGAGCTGTCGTATCCGTAGATCACCTCGGCGTGCCCGCCGCCGGAGGTCCAGTAGATGCCGGTCAGGTTCAGGATTCCGGAGTTGACCTGGTTCTGGATCGACGAATAGCTGATCGGCCCGTTCGCGTCCTGCGCGGAGAACCCGGTGCCCTGGAAGCCCTGCACGATCTCGTAGATCTGCCCGCCTTCGTTCGGGCAATACCCGGCCTGCGTGCCCTTGCCCGCCGCGCAGAAATCGGCCTGCGTGGCGGTGCCGCCCTGCGACTGCTCGATGCTGGAGCCGTCCGCGGCCCAGCACCACTGGTCGTTTTCCTGCACCTGCTGGTTGTATTCGAGCTGCTTCGACGCGGGCAGCGCGTGCGCGGTGCGCGCGCCGACCGGCTGGATTTCGCGCACCTGGGTGTGCGTGGCGGTCTTGATGAGGCCGTTCGGCTGGTGCGCGTCGGTGTTCGACTGAGCCAGCGCGGCTCCTGGCAGCAGCGCCATGGCAAGCGCGGCTGCCCCGGTCGCCACCGTAATCCGGACTGTCCGCCGGGTGGGTCGGTAATCCATCGAATCTCCTTGTGCCAGACGGGGAAGGGAGCTTGCCGGGGTGGACCCGGCCGAGCATCACTGTGGGCACGCCCGTTCCCGCAGAGCAACGGCCCTGGCACACGGTGTGAGCGTTCACAGCCGGTTCTGCGGGAAAATGACTGGCACCGCCGCGGTTTCGCTCACCGCGGCGACAGGTAATTCGCAATATTCACAGCGCGTTCACAGCCGATGAATCGCGCCGGGCAGGGGTCGGTCCACAAGGGACTGAGGGTTACGGCAGGCTTCGCCGCAGCGCGTCCCGGAGCAGTTCCGGCGGTGTCGATTCCGGGTGCAGCACTGCCTGCATGGTCAGTCCGTCGAGCAGCGCGGACAGCCGGACCGCTTCGACGGTCAGGTCCAGTTCTTCGGGGAGTTTGCCGAGTGCGACGGCCTCGCGCAGGATCCGCGCGATCAGGTCGCGCAGGTACTGGTGCTGTGCGTCGGCGCTCGCGCGGAACGCCGGCCGGGTGCGGGCGGCGACGGTGAACGCGAGCCACGCCACCGCTTCGTCGCGCCGGTCGTCGTCGAGCGGGAGGAACTCGGCGAGGAGGTCTTCGACGAGGGTGCGGCGGTCGGCGTCGGCTTTTGAAGAGAGGAGCCGGTCCGCGCGAGCCGTGACGCGCTCGCCGATCCGATGGCCGAGCTGGTCCATAGTGAAGATCATCATCTCTTCGTGGTCGGCGAAGTAATGCCGGATCGACCCGATCGCCAGGCCTGCCTCCTTGGCCACGTTGCCCAGCGTCGCCCCCTCGACGCCGACGCGGCGGACAACCCGGACCACGGCCTCGCTCACGGCCTTCCGCCGGTCTTCCGGCACCACGATCTTCGGCATGGTTGCGTTTATAGCACGACAGTGCCACGATGGATTTAGCTTGATGGTGCTAAATAGGTTGGGCAAGGGGGTCCGCGATGAGCGGGTGGGTGCTCGTGAGTTTGATCGTCGGCGTCGTGGCGATGCTGGCGTTCCGGATAGCCGGGGAACCGCTGAACTGGCGCGACACCCTCGCGCCGCCGGTGGTGCTGATCGCCATCGGCGTCGCGGGGGTGGTGAGCTTCAAAGGGCTGACCAGTACCGACGTGTGGTGGATCGTCGGCAGCTGTGCGGTTGGTCTGGCCTTCGGCGCGGCGCGCGGCGCGACCATCCGGCTGTATGAGAAGAAGGGCGAACTGTGGCAGCGCTACCGCCAGTCGAGCCTCGCACTGTTCGTGCTCGGCGTGGGCGCGTCGATCGGATTCACTGTGCTGGCGGTGAAATCCGGCATGCACGAACAGGCGAGGCCGTATCAGCTAGCGATCGGCGTCAGCTTCGCCGGGGAAGCGCTGGTGCTCATCCCTCGCGGGCTGCTCTCGGACGTGCCGTTCGCTAAGGACAAACCGCGGCCGTGGGACAACTGGCTGCGGTCGAGGGTCCGGTAAACCCCGCTCAGGACAATTCGGCCTGCCGCCGCCGCAGTTCGTCGATGACCTGGTCGAACACGGCGCGGTGGGCTTCGAGCCGGGCGAGAGCCAGTCCGACCGACTCCTGCACCTGTTCGACGTCCTCGGCGGCGATCTCGATGTGGTCCGCCCGTTCGGCGGTGGTTGTCCCGACGACCAGCGGGCGGTCGACCCGAGGGAGGAGCCGCCCTTGCGGTCCCCGGTCGAGCCAGGCCGCCAGGTCTCGTGTCTCGTCCTCCAGCCGGACTGTCCACGACTGCCGCCGCCGTGCCGCCCGGCCCGGATCGCGGCGTTCCCAGCCCGCGACGACCATGTCCTCGATGGCCTTGGCCGCGGTGCGGCACGCGACTTCCAAGCGGGGCAACGGATCCAGCCCCACCGTCGAGATCTCCTCCAGGATGGGCTCGCCCGCGGTCCACGTCCCGTCGACGGTGTGGGTTTCGGCGACGTCGTGCGCGGTGGCGAGCAAGGCGCTGATCGCCTCGCGCACCTTCGCCACGTCGGCCGGGTCGAGGTCTTCGTCGGTCAGCCGGTGCGGCGACTCGGTGCGCGGCGGGCGTTCCTTGGCCGGCCAGGAACGTGTCCCGCCGCGCCGCCGGTAGTGCTGCTGCATCGCCTGTTTGGACCGGTTGCCGTACTCCGCCCCCAGCTGTTCCCAGGTCCAGCCTCGATCCAGAACCGATTCGATCAGCGTGACCTCGGCCCGGTCCAGGTCGCTCCGGACGTCCGGGACCAGGTGCAACGCCCCCGCCGCGTCCTCGGCGCTGAGATCTTCGCCGGGGTGGTCCCCCGATCTCGCCGCGCGCACCAGTTCGCTGAGGAAGGGGTTTTCGCGTTGCCGGAAGTACCGGGTGGCCATGGTCTGCAGCGGGTCGTCGATCATGGGTGTCAACGTATGCGTTGACACCCATGACTGTCAACTGATCCGTTGACGAGCCCGGGAGTTACCAGGTCACGGGCAGCTCGTGGACGCCGTAGATGTTCATGCCGGTCCGCAGCGGCACCTCGTCCGGCGGGATCGCGAGCGCGAGCGCCGGGAAGCGGCGCAGCAGCCCGGCGAATCCGGCGCGCATTTCGATCCGGGCGAGCTGCTGGCCGAGACACTGGTGCACACCGTGCCCGAAGGACAGATGCGTGCGCGCGTTCCGCTCGACCTCCAGGGCTTCGCCTTCGGGAAAATGCGAAGGATCGCGATTGGCGGCCAGCATCGAAATGAGAACGGTCGACCCCTTGGGGATTGTTTCGCCGCCGAGTTCGAGATCCTCGGACGCGTAACGGAAGACGATGTCGACCACCGCGAGATAGCGCATCAATTCCTCGACCGCACCCGGGATCAGGTCCGGATCGGCACGCAGCGCGGCAAGCTGCCCGGGGTTCTCCAGCAGGGCGAAAGTGCCGAGCGCCAGCATGTTCGCGGTCGTTTCGTGCCCGGCGAGCAGCAGCAGGAAACCGATCCCGACCAGTTCCTCGATGCTCAGGTCGTCGTCGCGGGCCAGGTCGGACAGGATGTCGGAGCCGGGATCCGCGCGCTTGTCGGACGCCAGCTTCCCGAGATATGTCGTGATCGCCGTCCACGCGGCCATCTTGTCCTCGAGGCTCTGGTCCCGGAGCATCATCTGCGCGGAGTTCTTCTGGAACATGTCCCGGTCGGAATACGGAACGCCGAGCATTTCGCAGATCACCAGCGACGGAACCGGAAGCGCGAATTCCTGCACCAGATCGACCGGTTTCGGGCATTCGGCGAGATGATCGAGCTGACGTTCGGCGATTTCGGTGATGTGCGCTTCGAGCTGTTTCATCCGGTTGACGGTGAAGGTGCCGGTGAGCTTCCGGCGCAGCCGGGTGTGATCCGGCGGGTCCATCGTGATGAACAGGCCGGGCACCTGCGGCGACGGATCGAACTCCTCCTGCGCCTCGGGCATGCTCGGCGTTTCGTAGGGCACGTGCACCGCGCCGAGGTCCTGGCGCGAGCTGAACCGCGGGTCGGCGAGCGCCTGACGGGCCGCGTCGTAGCCGGTGACCAGCCAGCCGTCGTGCCCGTCCGGGAACTTCAGCGGGCTCACCGGCCGGGCCTCCCGCAGCCGGGTGATGGCGGACGGCGGGGCGAACGGGCCTGCGTCGCGGTCGAGCGGCAGGCCGGGCGGGCGTGTCATCGGCGATCCTTTCGTCGGTGGTGGTCAGACCAGCGTCGTTGTGGCCACTGACATACCGCTGATACCGCCTCCCTGGACTCGGCTGCCGTCTCGATTACGATCCGGGCATGCCGGATACGCAGTACGAAGACCTGCTTCAGCACGTGCTCGACACCGGTGCCCGGAAGGGAGACCGCACCGGTACGGGCACCCGGTCGATTTTCGGGCACCAGCTGCGCTACCGGCTGGCGGACGGTTTCCCGCTGATCACCACGAAAAAAGTGCACTTCCGCTCCATCGCGTACGAACTGCTGTGGTTCCTGCGCGGCGACTCGAACGTCACCTGGCTGCGTGACCACGGCGTCACGATCTGGGACGAATGGGCGGCTCCGGACGGCGACCTCGGCCCGGTGTACGGCGTGCAGTGGCGGTCTTGGCCGACGCCCGACGGCGGGCACATCGACCAGATCAGCGAAGTCCTCCGCACTCTGCGCGAGAACCCGGATTCGCGGCGGATCATCGTCTCGGCGTGGAACGTCGCGGACATCCCGCGGATGGCGCTGCCGCCGTGCCACGCGTTCTTCCAGTTCTACGTGGCCGACGGCGAGCTGTCCTGCCAGCTGTACCAGCGCAGCGCGGACCTGTTCCTCGGCGTGCCGTTCAACATCGCGAGCTACGCCCTGCTGACGCACATGATCGCCGACCAGGTCGGCCTGCGCGTCGGTGATTTCGTCTGGACCGGCGGGGACTGTCACATCTACGACAACCACGTCGACCAGGTGCGCAAGCAGCTCTCCCGGGACGCGCGGCCGTTCCCGTCGTTGAGCCTGAAACCGGCGCAGAGCCTGTTCGAGTACGACTACGAGGACATCGCGCTGGAAGGCTACGACCCGCATCCCGGCATCAAGGCTCCGGTGGCTGTCTGATGATCGGACTCATCTGGGCGCAGTCGGCGAACCGTGTCATCGGGCGCGACAACGCCCTGCCGTGGCACATCCCGGAGGACATGAAGCACTTCCGCACGGTGACCGCGGGCGCGACCGTGCTCATGGGGCGGCGCACGTGGGAGTCGCTGCCGGAGCGGGTCCGGCCGTTGCCGGGGCGGCGCAACCTGGTGGTGTCCAGCACGCCGCAAGAAGGCGCGGAGACGTTCCCCAGCCTGGAGCAAGCGTTTGCGTCCGCCGACGGCGACGTGTGGGTGATGGGCGGCGCGCGGATTTACCAGGAGGCGCTGCCGTTCGCGGACCGGATCGAAGTGACCGAACTGGCCGACTCCTTCGAGGGCGACGTCTACGCGCCGGAGATCGGCCGGGAGCCGGACACGGTCGGGGAATGGCAGGAGTCGAAGAACGGGCTGCGCTACCGGTTCCTCAGCTGGCGCTCCTAGCTGACCGCCGGCCCGACGGTGAGCGTGTCGCCGTCGAGCTTCGCGACCGGCCCGAGCGGGACCGACAGCGGCGAGTCGCCGTGCCCGGCGTCGATGCCGCCGAGCACCGGGACGTCCAGCGCGCCGAGCCGGTCGCGCAGCACGTCCAGCACCGTCCAGCCCCGGTCGGTGTAGTCCTCGAACCCGGGGAACCGGCCGAGCGCGACCCCGCGCAGACCGCGCAGCGAACCGGACCGCATGAGGTGCGTCAGCTGCCGGTCGACCTGCCCGAGGCCGATCGCGCGCGGGGCTTCGAGGAACAGGATCGCGCCGTCGAGGCTGGGCAGTCCGGCTCCGATGAACCCGATGACGGTGCCGAGATGGCCGCCGACCAGATTCCCGGTGGCCGTCCCGGGAAACGCGATCGCGGCGGTGAGCGCGTCCGGGTCCCGGTGCAGCGTCACGGGTTCGGTTTCGAACAGCAGCCGCCGGGTCGATTCGGCGGAGCGCGCGCCGGAGAGGAAACCGTGGATCCCGGCGATCCGGCAATGCCGCCACAGCGCGAGGTGGAGGTTGGTGATGTCGCTGAAGCCCAGGAGTGGCTTGGGATCCGCGCGCACGGCGGCGAAATCGATGCCGTCGGCGATCCGATACGCCCCGGCCCCGCCCCGGGTCGCGATGACCGCGCGTACGCCGGGGTCGCGGTAGGCGTCGTTGAGATCGGCGAGCCGGTTCTCGTCGAGCCCGGCCAGGTACCCGTGCCGGTCGAGGGCGTGTTTGCCTACCTCGACGATCAGGCCCCAGTTTTCCAGCGTGCGCACGGATTCCGCGAGCAGTTCGGCGCTGGGCCAGCTCGCCGGGGAGACTAGGCGGACGCGGTCTCCGGGCCGGATTCTCGGCGGCAGCACGACGTCGGTCACTGCCCTACTCTCCCAGACCGCGCTGTGCGGTCTGGGGAGGCTTACCGGGCCGAACGGCTGGCCTGGCCGCGGACGATCGGTGGCACGTACCCAGTCGCGACCACTTCGCCGTCGAACCAGGCGGTGAGTTTCGCTGCCTCCTCGTCCAGTGCTGCGGTGGCAGCGCGGGGCAGTGGCTCGATCGGGACGACTTCCACGTTTCCGTCCGGGTGCCGACGATCCGTTCGTTCCACCACTCGGTCGGCCGGTCACTGCCCCACTCTCCCCAGACCGAGCTGTGCGGTCTGGGGAGGCTTACCGGGCCGAACGGCTGGCCCGGCCGCGGACGATCGGTGGCACGTATCCAGTCGCGACCACTTCGCCGTCGAACCAGGCGGTGAGTTTCGCTGCCTCCTCGTTCAGCGCTGCGGTGGCGGCGTGGGGCAGTGGCTCGATCGGGACGACTTCCACGTTTCCGTCCGGTTGTTGTGTCCAGGTGCCGACGATGCGTCCGTTCCACCATGCGGTCGGACCGGCGTTGCCCGCGCCGTCGAAGAGGTGCGGTCCGTGGTCGCCGAGGTAGAAGTCGCGGCGGCGCCAGCCCATCGTCGTCGGGTCGAGGGTCGGGAGGAGCGCCGCCCAGTCTCCGTCCAGGCGGACCGGGTCCTCGTCGGCGGGATGCAGCCACGCCGGGGTTCCGTCCTCCAGCAGGGCGGGCGTCGCGCCGACGTCGTCCAGCGCCCGGCGGACCGCGGTTTTCGTCGCGCCGAGCCACCACACCAGGTCGTCCTCGGTCCCCGGCCCGAACGACCACAGCCACCGTCGCACCAGCTCCCGGTAGCCGTCCCGTTCGTCCAGGACGCCCGGATCTTCGCCGAGCCACTGTTCCACAGCCGTCCACACTGGACGCGACACCTGCCACCGGCCGGCGTTGTCCCCGCGGACCACCGAACCGCTCGACGCGAGCACGGAAAGCACCCGGGAGCCGGCCGGGGCGAGCACGGCAGGCCGTCCCTCGGCGGCGATCCGCGTGCTCAGTTCGGGGACGCGGGCGCGTAGCTGCGCGGTGGTCCCGGGTTCTTCGCGGATCGCCGCGAGCGCCTCGGAACACCGCTGGGCGACCCACACCGGGCCGTCGTCGATTCCGGCGAGTTCGGCGTCTTTGGCGAGCCGCGCGGTCAGTTGTTTCGTGACCCGGGCTGACGCGCTTCCCCTTGCCGCACCGAGAAGATCGACCGGGAACGCGAAGACTGTGCGGCGCATCGCCAACTGCCGCACCACAGTCCGCTGGCCGAACAATGCGTCCGAAATGGACTCCCGATCGGCACGGGACCGGGCGTACGCGGACAGGTAGATGCTGCTGGCTTCGGTGGCGTGCAAGCACGTGACCGCGCGGACGGCGGCCTCCACTCCGGACGCGACGGTCGCCAAGGCGTGCCGCAGCCCGATCCGGTCCCGTCGCTCGTCGTCGGTCACCTTTCGCATGGTTTCGATCATGCCCGAAGTAGCGGCCACTGCCTGACCGCTACTGCTGCGAGTCTCGCTTCCGGCGCCGGAACGGGTCCGGCCGGAAAACTAGGAGTCGAAATCATGGCAGTGCACGCCGTCGCCCATCTGAACTTCCGGGGCGAGGCCAGGGAGGCGCTTGAGTTCTACCGGTCGGTGTTCGGCGGGGAAGCCAGGATCGCCACCTACGGCGACTTCGGCATGCCGGAGGACGCGCCCGACGCGGGCAAGGTCGTCTTCGGCCAGGTCGTCGGCGAGAACGGGTTCCGGGTGATGGCCTACGACGTTCCCGGGAACCCCACGGCCGCACCGGTCGGCGAGACCAGCCGCGAGAACGGCCTGACCCTCACCACGGAGAAGTTCTTCCTGTCCGTCAGCGGCGATTCCGTCGACGAGGTCGGCGAGTTCTGGAAGAAGCTGTCCGAGGGCGCGAAGGTCGTCGAGGAGTTCGGGCCGTCGCAGTGGGCCCCGGCGTTCGGGATGCTGCGGGACCGCTTCGGCGTCACCTGGGTCTTGGACGTCGCCGCTTAGCCCGCCGGTCTGCGGCCGGAGTCCTGCGCCGGCCGCAGACCGGCTTTCACACCGGACGCGGCGAGAGACCCTGCTCGAACGCGAGCACCCCACTCGGGTCGTACTTCGCCGCTACTGCCCGGAGTGTCCCGAGGTTCACCCCGTAGTACGCGGTGGCCCAGTCCTTCTGGTCGTCGTTGATGTAGTTGACGTACGCGCCGCCGGTGGCGAATTTCGCCAGCCGTGCCTGGACGTCGCTGACTTCCCGCTTCGCGGTCTCCCGGTCGACGCCCGGGTCGGCGGTGAGGTAGACCTGCACGTCGCCGAACACGCCGCGATGGGCGAAGGCGGTGTCCGCCGGGCGGACGTCGGAGACCGCGCCGTCGAGCGGGTTCACTTCCAGCGCGATCTTGGTCTCGCCGGTGACGAGGGCGGTCAGCTGTGCCGGGTCCGCTTTCCGGGACAGGACCCGGGAAGCCGCCATGAATCGGCGGCGCTGCGTGCTTCCGGACCAGAAATCCATCGCGCCCCGGCAGTCGGTTTCCTGGAAGCCGCTGACGGTGCCCTTGACCCCGGCCCGGCGTTCCAGATCGGCGATGAGTTCGCGGGCCTGCTGTTCGCCGCCGAGGAGGCAGCCGGGGACGCCCGCGGCCGGGTTCGGGCCGCCGAGCACCGAGATGTTCGACCAGAATTCCCTTGGCGCGGCGGTGACCCAGTCCTGCCAGGCACCGTAGACGTCGGTGGCCGATCCTTCGGGGAAGTTCACCACGAACACCGTGACGCGCGGCGGCGCGGGCACGGTGCGGAAGGTGAATTCCGTGGTGATCCCGAAATTGCCGCCGCCCCCGCCGGTGAGCGCCCAGCCGAGATCCGAACCCGGGTCGACCGAATGCACCCGAAGATCGCGTGGGGTCACCACTTTCGCACCGGCGAGGTGGTCGCAGGTGAGTCCGTATTTCCGCATCATGACGCCGATTCCGCCGCCGAGCGCGAGCCCGGCGATGCCGACCGAACCGCACGTGCCTCCGGGCAGTGCGCGGCCTTCGGCGGCGAGCGCGTGATAAACGTCGATCAGCCGGGTGCCGGCACCGACGACCGCGGTGCCGTTCCGGCAGACCTCGACGCGGTTCATCAGCTTGAGGTCCGCGACCAATCCGTCGCCGGGAGTGGAATACGCGACGTAACTGTGCCCGCCGCTGCGGGCCGCGAACTTGATCGTGTTTTCCCCGGCGAAATCCAGGCATTTACGGACGTCGTCGGCATCGGCGCAGCGAGCGATCGCCGGTGGATAACGATCGTCGTAGAGCAGGTTGAAGGGCGGCCGGATTTCCGTGTAACCGGCGTCATTCGGCCGCAGCAGCGCACCGCGCAGCCGACGGCGCAACGCGGCCCAGTCCGGTTCCTTTCCGGCGGCGTAGGCGACGGCAGGAGTTCCGACCGCGGCCGCGCCCGCCGCGACCGCGGACAACTGCAAAAGACGACGACGGCTCAACGTCATGGACGACCCCTCCACGGCTCAGCGGCCAGCGGCAGAAACCCGTCGGCCCGCCCCGAGATTCCCCTTGTCCGACGCCGCCAGCATAGACTAATCTTTCCGAAATAGAAGACGTATCTACGGTATCTCGAAAATGCGGGATTCGGGGGCTTCCGGGTCGAGGCTGGCCTTGATCCGCCATCGGATGAGGCGAGGTGCGGGCGTCATGGGCACAGAAAGTTCCGGCTCGGCCGGTCCGGACGGCTCGGTCCCGGCGCGCCCGGCACGCCGGTCCGCGGTGCTGGCTTCCAGTATCGGCACGTTGCTCGAGTACTACGACTATTACCTGTTCGGCCTAGCTGCCGCCGTGGTGTTCCCGGCGGTGTTCTTCCCGTCCGCGGATCCGCTCACCGGACAGCTGTCGTCGTTCGCCACCTTCGCCGTCGGATTCGTGCTGCGGCCGGTCGGCGGCATCGTGATCGGCCACATCGCGGACCGGTTCGGCCGCAAGAAGGCGCTGGTTCTCACCATCGTGCTGATGGGCATCGCCACGATTCTCATCGGCGCGCTGCCCGGATACCGCCAGATCGGCGTCGCGGCCCCGATCCTGCTGGTGATCCTGCGGCTGCTGCAGGGCTTTTCGACCGGCGGCGAAATGGGCGGCGCGATCTCGCTCGCCGTCGAGCACGCCCCGCCGCGCAAACGCGGTCTCTACGGCGCCCTGCTTCTTTCCGGGGCCGGGGTCGCGCTGCTCATTTCGTCCGGGCTGATGGCGTTGTTCGCGACGCTTCCCGACCGGGATTTCCTGGCCTGGGGCTGGCGGATCCCCTTCCTGCTGAGCTTCGTCCTGCTGATCGCGGGCTTGATCATCCGGATGCGAGTAGGGGAAACGCCGGAGTTCGAACGCGCCCGCAAGAAGGACGCCGGTGGGCGCATTCCGCTTTTCGCCGTTTTGCGCCGTCCCCGCAATGTGATCTACGGCGTTTTGTTCGGTTTCGCCAACAGCATCGGCGGCTACGTCATCACCACGTATGGCGCTTCGTATGTCAAAAAGGATCTCGGCATGCCGGCGTCCGTGGCGCTCACCGCGACAATGGTCGCCGCCGGAGCACAGATCATTCTCGCGCCCACCTGGGGCGCGTTGTCCGACCGGATCGGCCGGAAGCCGGTGTTCCTCGGTGGCTGTGCCGGGCTCGCCGTGGTGATCTTCCCGGTGTTCTGGTTGTTCGAGACGAAGAACCCGATCCTCGTGGCGGTCGCGATGGTGCTGGGCTTCTCGGTGTTCGTGATGGCGATGTCCGCGCTGTCCCAGACGATCCTGTCCGAATTGTTCGACACCCGCTCGCGGGTCACCGGCGTCAACCTGGGATATCAGCTCACCGCGGTGTTCGGCGGCGGGTTCGCGCCGTACCTCAGCGCGTGGCTGGTCGGCGCGACCGGTGCGGTGTGGGGTGTCGGCATCTACGTGATCGCCGGCTGCGTGCTCAGCGCGATCGCGATGCTGCTGCTGCCCGAACGGGCCGGAAAGCCGTTGCCGGAACCGGCTGACGAGCCGAAAGCCGCGACCGTATGACCCTGCTGGGATACGTCAGCGACGAACGCTATCTCGCTCTGTCCGACGTGACCGTCGAGATCAGCGACCACCAGTCGCACTGGACCGCCCGCTCCACCGCGACCGGCGCGCTCCACGCCGACGTTCCGCCCGGCGACTACCGCGTCACGCTCGCCAAGGACGGCTACGGCGCCAAGCACGTCGACGTCTTCCTCGGGCCTGGACTGCCATATCAGTTCCGGCTGCTGTCCGACCAGATGTTCGGCTACGTCTGGCCGAAATGGGCCCGAAGCGGCGACGAGGGCGAGTTCCGGATCCACAGTCCCGAGCCGTACCGGCTGAGCCTGTGGCGTCACGGCGCGACGGCCGAAGAGACCGCGCTGATCGGCTGGTTCGACGAACACGCGCCGCGAGCCACCGTGCAGGTGACCCCCGATGGCGACTACACGCAAACCGGCGTGCGGTTCAACGAAAAGGGCTACGCGGACCCGTCGCACCGCCAGTACGTCACGGCTCCGGACCGCAGCGGTCTGTACTATTTCCACGCCGAAGGCGAATCCGGAGCCCAATTCTCGTTCCCGTGGGTGGTCGCGCCCCGCCAGCCGACCGCGCCGATCGCCGTCGTCGCCTCCACGAACACCTGGAACGCCTACAACAATTTCGGCGGCCGCAGCAACTACATCAACGCCTCCGGACTGCCGTCAGCACCAGTTTTGGTGCCCCGTCTGGAGATGCCGCGTTACCTTGAATCAAGCTTCAGCGAACATACGCTGCCGGACGATGCGTACCCGCCGCTGTCCTTCGAACGCCCGGAACCGCTGAACCAGCTCAGCGTGGACGCCCAGCCGGAGGATCCGATCCGCGGCAGGCAGCCGTGCCATCTGGCGGCTGCGGAATGGCGGCTGCTCAGCTGGCTGGAACGCCACGGTTACGACTACGACCTGTACTCGGACGCACATCTGCACGACGGCACCCTTCCGCCGGACAGCTACCGCGTGCTGGTCCTGAGCACGCATCCGGAGTACTGGTCGCGCGAGATGTACTCCGCCGTCTATTCCTGGGTGCACGACCGCGGCGGAAAGCTGGCCAACTTCGGCGGCAATGTCGCGGACTGCGAGGTGGCCTTCTCCTCGGACGCACTGCGCTTCCGCACCCAGGCCGTCGATCCCGCTGGCGCGTATGAAAGCCGGATGCACCGCACGTTCCGGCCGACCTCGGAGCTGTTCGGCGTGGTATTCACCAGTGCGGGCGCGATGACCGGCGCTCCGTACGAGGTGATCGACCCCAGCCATTGGGCGTTCCGAGGCACCGGCCTGGACAAGGGAGACCTGTTCGGCGTTCGAAGCCTGCACGAACGGTGCCCTGGTGGCGCTTCCGGCCACGAAACCGATAAGACCGGACCGTACAGTCCACAAGGGACTCGTGTGCTCGCGCGCGGCCTGAATCCCGGCGACGGGGGCGGCGAGATCGCTTGCTACGCCACGGCCAGCGGCGGCGAGGTGTTCTCGGTCGGCTCGATCGCCTGGTCGTCAGCAGTGCTCGTGGACGACGGGGTATCCGCCGTGACGGCCAACGTGCTCGACCGGTTCAGCGGACGCTCGTGAACCCGGCAGCGATGTCGGCGGCCACCTCGACGCCGAGGCCAGGTGCGTCGCCGAGCCGGACTTTTTGCCCGTCGCTGTTCAACGGAGTCTTGAGGATGTCACGCTCGTAGTAGTGCGCGCCGATGATGTCGGAGGGAATCCTGGCTGACAGCCCAGGTGCCGCACACGCCGCGTGGAGCTGCGCCGCCGCGCCGATGCCCAGCTCGCCATTGGATCCGAGCACGACATCCAGCCCGAACGCGTTGGCAAGGTGTGCCATCGACACCACCCGCCCGGGCCCGCCCGCTTTGCCGATGTACAGACTGACCACGTCCGCCGCGCCGGTGCGGAGGACCGCGACGAGATCGTCCGTGCCGAACACGCTTTCATCAGCCACAATGGACAGTCCACGCCCGCGCAGCGCCCGCATTCCGGCTAGATCTCCAGCTGCCACTGGCTGCTCAAGAAACGCCGGATCTTGGTCGCGCATCAACTCGATCGCTCGAGCAGCGTCCGCAGGCCGATAGCCGCCGTTCGCGTCCAACCCGAGGAACGTTCCCGCCCCGATCAGCGCGCGGGCCTCGGCAAGACGACGCGCGTCCTCTTCGGGTTCGAAGCCGATTTTTAGCTTATAGCTGCGAAAACCAGCCTCGAATGCGGCTTGGTAGACATCGCTGAGTCGTTGCCCGCTGCCGCTGAGCGAGCATTTCACCGGTACCTCGGTCCTTAATGGACCGCCGAGCGCCACCGCGAGCGGGACCCCGAGCGTGCGTGCGTACGCGTCCCACAACGCCGTCGAGATCCCCGCTTTGGTGAACGGCGCACCGGCCGCCGCTTCGTCCATGCGCCGCTCAAGACCGGCGACCGGGACGAGCGGCTGACCGAGAATCGCCGGAGCGAGCGCCCGCCGGATCAAATACTCCGCCGTGCCAGCGTCCTCGCCGCTCCACTGCAGCGTCGCACTGACCTCGCCCACCCCGGTCGTACCGTCCGAAGTGGTCACCCGGACCAGCAGGAAGTCGGAACGGTCGTGCGTCCCGCGAGCCCCGGCCACGACCAGTTCCGGCCGGACGACCGGACTGATCGCGGTGACCTCGATGTCCTCGACCGCGGTCACAGGAAATCTCGGAACTCGTCGAGAAACCGGTCGATCATCCGGATCTCCTCGGTGTCCAGCCGATGCGCGGGCGCGCGGCAGTACGAGCTGGCGAACAGCCCGCGGCGCACCGAAATCAGCTTCTCCGCCGCGATGATCCGTTCGGTGTCGAGCATCCAGTAGGAGATGTAGGGCAGCAGCCTGCGGTGCAGTTCGTCCCCGCCGGCTTCGTCCCCGTTCTCGAAACGCCGCCAGATCTCCACGTAGATTTCGGTGAACGAACATCCCGGCTGCGTCCCGACCGCCCCGCGCCGGATCGCGTCCGGCAACTGAACTCCCGCGTACCCCTCGACCGCCGGGATCGGCGGAACCCCCGCGGCCAGCTCGGCGATGAACGGACCCGGCGGACTGGACTCGACCTTGACCAGCTGCAGATTGGCATGTTTGGCCGCGATCTCGCGAAGCACGTCCGCGTCGAGGCTGGTGCCGGTCTCCGCGGGCGCGTACTGCAGCACCACCGGCGTCGGGGCCACCGCGTCCAGCACCTCCCGGATATGCGCGATCAACGCCCGCCGGGAGGGTCGCAGATAATGCGGTGGGAGAAGATTGATCAGATCCGCTCCCGCGGCGACCACCTCGGCAGCCCGCCGCACGGCGATCCGGGTCGCGTGATCCTGAACCGCGACAATGGCCAGCACATCCGCCCGAGGCGCGGTCTCCGCCAGCAGCACCTCGGTGAGGAGGTGCCTTTCCCGTTCCTCCAGCTTGTAGAACTCCGAGGCGAAGCCGGGGAACATCACACTGCCGACCCCGGTCCCGAGCACATGCCGGACCACGCGCCGAAAACCGGAAACATCGATTTCGCCGTCGTCGGCAAAGGGCACTTCGAGAACGGGCGACACTCCGCGGATCGGCGTCATCGAGTTCCTCTCTCCAGCCCAAGCGCAGCGACCGCATCCGCGTGGATGATCCCCTCGACCAGTTCGGAGGAGATCTTCGGGAACGCCGTGCCCGCGACAATGTCATTGACCCGCCGGATCCCTGCGATCGCCTCCGCCGTGGTGGCGATCGGAAAGTCCGACCCGAGCAACAGCTTGTGCGGCACGCCCCACTCCTGCGCCGCGAGCAGTGATTCGTAACAGACCCACGGCCGGAGGTAGATCGACGAAACGTCGGCATAGACGTGGGGATGCTTGCGGATGGTCACCACCGTCTCGCGCCCCCACGGATGTCCCATATGTGCCATGACGATCCGGAGTTCCGGGAACTGCAACGCGATCTCGTCCGTGACGAGCGGATACGTGTAACGCAACGGTGCCTGCCGAATCGGTGAAGCGCCCTGATGGAACAAGATCGGCAACCCGTGCCGCTCGCAATAGCTGTAAAAGTCCAACGCCGGTTGAGCCAGCGGGTCGAAGTTCTGATAGTTCGGCCCGAGCTTTACCCCGGCCAGCCCCATCTCCCGGCACCGATCAGCCTCTTCGAACACGCTAGGCACGGTCGGATTCACCGACATGAACCCGATCCGCCGCTCCGGGTCGGCCGCCGCGAACGCCGCGGTCGCGGTATTGGTGTCCTCCGCCCGATACGGCAGCCCCGTCGCTTCCTCGGGATTGTCGACCGCGATGTTGAACACAATGGACAGATCGGCCGCCTCCGTTGCCTGGTCGTAGTCGGCCCAGGAATTCGTGGTGACCACCGGCCGGTCCGTGCGCCATCCCTCGTAAACGCGCCGCTCGTCCTCCGGCACCGCGGCTTGGTGCGTCGGAGTGTGAGTGTGCACGTCCACGATCATGGCTTCACAACACCTTCGCCAGTGCGGCGAACCGGTCGGCCAGCCCCGCGGTGATCGTCTCGAACCACCTGTTGCCTCGGCTCTCCGTGGCTGACTCAGGCTGGTCGGTATACCCGTCGATCTCCCGCCAGATCTGTCCGGAATGGATGTCCATATCGGACACTTTCGCGGTCTGCTTCGGCTTCTCCCGAGCCGTCGGCTTGCGAACCAGCTCGCCGCGGACCGCCAGCATCATCGAGGTCTCGAACTCGCCCGCGTGCCCAGGCACGATGTCCTCCGGCTCGAGGACGCGCCAGTAGTCGATATGCGCCACCGCAAGCCCGTGCCGGGTCGAGGCAGCTCCGGCGAACGCGTGGCAGACGCCCACGTTGCCGCCGTGCCCATTGACCACGACGACCCGCTGCCCGCCCTGCACGGCGATCGACCGGGCCAGGTCGTCGAGCAGCTGCAACAAAGTCTGTGCGGAAAGGGAAAGTGTGCCGTTGAAGGGAAGGTGATGATCGGAAGCCCCGTACGGAATCGGCGGCGCGAGCAGCAACGTCCGTTCGGCCCGCGGTGCGGCCAGCTCGGCCGCGCGCTCACAGGCGGCGGCCGCGAGAAAAGCGTCCGTGCCGGTAGGCAGATGCGGCCCGTGCTGCTCGGTCGCGCCGATGGGCAGCAGGACCAGCGCCTCGGAAAGCACCCCGCGCACCGCGGCACGGTCGGCCTCCGCCCAGCGCACCAGTGCGCCCACGACGTCTCCCCGATACTCCGGTTGGCCTATCTTCCGGTATTTCGTAGAAGTCTTCCTGATTCAGGAAGATAGTCGATCCGGGGAGGAGGCGCAATGGCGTTGGCGAGGGGCGCGGGAGGGAGTCTGCCGCAGGTCGAGGCGCGGCCGGGCGGTGGAGGATGAAGGCAGGAGGCGGTGATGGCAGACCGAGAATTGTACAAAATGAAAGAGGTCGACTTCTATGAATATGATGAAGATGCCCGACGGTTGCTCAGGCAAGGCGTCAGTCTTGAGGAGTTGATAGCCGAACTGCGCAGGATGGGCTGCCCTAAGGTCGGTTGCATGGATGTCGTGTCGAGGATCGCCGAAATTCAGCTCGGTGAGGCTAAGCTGCTCGTTCATAACTCGTCGGCCTGGGCTGATGCGAAGTACCCCGACGAACGCTTCCAGCGGCGAACAGAAAAATCTGCGCGAAACTTGGGCGACAAAGAATAACGATTTCAGCTGGCAGAGCGCGGGCGGACGTTGCCCGGTGGGCTAAACCCGGCAAGGCTTACGACGCAAACCCCAACCGCCGCGAAACCTCCTGCCCGACCTGAACCACGCCCCGCGCCGCGGCCTTCCGTTTTTCCCCGACCAACTGCCGGGCAAACCCCGTCACCCCTACCGCCCCCGCGACCGCGCCCTCGGCGTCGAAGAACGGCGCGGCGAGGCAAGCGATCTCAGGCTGCTCCTCCTCGCTCTCGATCGCGTATCCATCCGCCCGGACCTTCGCCAGCAACGCGAGAAACCTGGTCGCATCGGGAGCAACAGCATTCGGCCCCACGCCCCGCGAAAGGCGGGACAGCAACGGCTCCAGTTCCGCCTCCGGAAGATGCGCGGCAATAGCCCGCCCCAGCGCGGTCAGGTCGAAAGGCGCGACCTTCCCGCGGTAAGTATCGAACTGGACAAAACCAGGCGTAGAAGCCTTGGCGACATAGACTACCGAAGCGTCCTCAAGGATTCCGACGTGCGCGGGCATTCCGAGGCTTTCCGCGAGCCGCCGCAGGTCGGCTTGGACCAGGGACGGCAGGTCGACTTTGCGGACCAGTTCGATGGCCAGGCCGTAGAGGCGCAGGGTCGGCCGCCAGAAGTGGCTTCGGCCGACTACCCGGCGCACGGCGTATCCCCGCTGCTCCAGCGTGTAGGCGATGGACGCGCAGGTGGCGAGCGGTACCCCGGCGGCCTTCGCGAGCGCGGTCAGCGTCAGCGGTTCTTCGGCCCGTACGAGTGCCTCGAGAACGGTCAACGTCCGGTCCGCGGCCGGCGACGCTGCTTTGCCGTCGCTCATCCGGCATCAACCTTTCGGATACCTGTAGTCATCTTCGGAACACGGTAGCGTCCGGTCACTGACCTGGCTCGATGCGCTCGATGGTCTGCTCCGTCCAGGACCGGATGGCGGCGGTCTGCGCGGGGGTCAGCGTCTCCAGGAAGTGGCGGCGGATATTGGCGCCGTGGACCACCAGGGCCTCCTGAATGACCGAACGGCCGTGCGCGGTGAGGCTGATTCCGGTGCGCCGGCCGCTGGGGCCGCTGCGGGTGGGGGTGACCAGGTCGCGGGCCTCCATCCTGGTCAGCTGGTGCGAGACGCGGCTCTTCTCCCAGCCGAGGGCGTCGACGAGGTCGGCGACGCGCGCTTCGCGGCCGGGCGTTCGCCAAAGGGTGACCAGGACGCTGAACTCGGTCTTCGAGATGCCGCAGGACCGCTGCAGTCCGCGGTCCAGTTCGCGGGTGAGCAGGCGTTGTGCGCGGACCCAGGCGTTCCACAGCTCCCAGTCGTCGGGCGTCATGGCACGGGAGCGTACCTGGGGAGTTGACTCGTCAACTCGCACAGCCCGAGAGTTGACGCATCAACTTTTGGGAGGGGTCATGCGGACGTTGCTCCGGAACGGGACTGTCGTGAGCCTGGATCCGGCGGTGGGGGAACTGCCGCGCGGGGACGTGCTGATCGAGGACGGGCGGATCGCGGCGGTCGGTCCCGCGCTCCGGGCCGATGCCGAGATCGTGGACGCGGCGGGCAAGATCGTCCTGCCGGGGTTCGTGGACACTCATCGGCACACGTGGCAGACGGCGTTTCGCGGGATGGGCGCGGACTGGACGTTCGCCGAGTATCGCGCTGCCATGCACGGCACGCTCCGGCCGCACTACCGGCCGGAAGACGTGTACTTCGGCAATTTGCTGGGCCGTCTCGAAGCGCTCAACTCGGGTGTGACGACCATGCTCGACTGGTTCCACTGCTCGGACCGCCCGGAGAACGCCGACGCGGCGATCGACGCGCTCGACGAGGCTCCTGGGGAGTCGATCTTTTGTTACTGCGCGATGGAACCTGAAGATGTGGTCCGGGTGCGAGAGCGGATTCCGGGTGACGGCATGGCGTTCGGCTTGCGTGGGCCGATGCTGACCACAATGGACGAGACAGCCGAAGACGTCGCGTTGGCGCGGGAACTCGGGTTGCGGGTGAGCGTGCACGTCCACGGCGCGGTGTGCGCTTCGATTCCCGAGATGCACGAGCGAAAACTGCTTGACGACCGGACGACGATAGTTCACGGCAACGGTCTCGCCGACGAACACCTGGCGATCCTCGCGGACACGGGGTGCTCGGTGACGATCAGCCCGGACGTCGAGGTGAAGATGGGGTTCGGGTGGCCGGAAACCGGGCGGCTGCTGGCTGCCGGGATCCGGCCGTCGTTGTCGATCGACGATTGCCCGTCCGCTGGGGGTGACATGTTTTCGGCCATGCGTACCGCGTTCGCCGCGCAGCGCGGTCTCGACGGCGGGCTCGTCGCGCGCGATCTGCTGGAGTTCGCCACTGTGGACGGTGCTCGAGCCTGTGGGCGGGAAGACCGGACGGGGAGCATCAGTGTCGGGAAGGACGCGGATCTGCTGCTGATCGACGCGGAGGACTTGTCGGTGTTTCCGGTCGGCAATCCGGTGTCCACAGTGGTCACGGCTGGACATCCAGGGTTGGTGGACAGTGTTTTCGTGCAGGGGCGGGCGGTGAAGCGGAACGGCCGGTTGCTGGGGGCCGATCTGCCGAAGCTCCGGGCGCGGCTGCTGGAATCGCGCGACCGGATCGCGGCGGCGGCGGGATGGGCGGTCGAATGAAAATCCTGGAGACGGAACGGTTGCTGTTGCGGCGTTTCACCGAGGCCGATGCCGAGAATTTGGTGGAGCTCGACAGCGATCCGCAGGTGATGCGGTTTCTCACCGGAAAGCCGACGCCGCGAGCTGAGATCGAGCGCAAGGTGCTGCCCGCGATCCTCAGCGAATACGAGCGCGGGCCAGCCGGGCAATGGGCGGCGATCGAGCGGGCGAGCGGCGAGTTCCTCGGCTGGATTTCCTTGCGGCCACCGGAGGACGGCAGCACGACGGAGCTGGAACTCGGCTATCGGCTGATGGCGAAAGCCTGGGGCCGCGGCTACGCGACGGAGGGCGCGCGGGCGGCGATCCACAAAGGATTCACCGAATGGGGCACGCAACGGGTGTGGGCGCAGACGATGGCGGTGAACACGCCGTCGCGCCGGGTGATGGAGCGGTCGGGACTGACTTACGTCCGCACGTTTCATCTGCATTTCGACGATCCGTTGCCGGGCACGGAGCACGGCGAGGTCGAGTATGAGCTGACTCGGGACAAGTGGGCGGCCAAGGCGTAGCTGTCCCGAAGGACGTGACGGGGCGGTGCCAAGGACGGTCCGGAAGGTTGCGGTGAGCTGTCCCGGCGACCGCGGAGAGAGCTGCTTTAAACTCCCGGTATGTCATCGGGTGCCGTGGGAACCGGCCGGGGAGGGGCGGAGCCCGGGGCCCGGCTGGAGTTCGCGGTGCTCGGACCCGTCCGCGGCTGGTACGGCGGGCAGCCGCTGGAGCTCGGGCCGGTGCTGCGGACCACGATGCTGGTCGCGCTGCTCCTGCGGCCGGACGTGACGGTCAGCCGGGCCGAGCTGGTCGACCGGGTGTGGGGCGAGCATCCGCCGGAGAGCGACGGTGTGCCCGGTTACATCTATCAGCTGCGGAAATCCCTGGCCGCGGCCGGTGCGGACGCGAAAGCGGTGTTGCGGACCGACCCGGGCGGATACCGGTTCGCGGGGGCTGGTGTCGGGGTCGACGCGGTGCGGGTCGAGGAGATCGCCGCCCGTGCCAAGAAGGCGGCCGCGGCCGGGGCGCTCGCTGCCGCGGCCGAAGCGTATGGCCAGGCGCTGGCGTTTTACGAGGGCGTCCCGCTGGCCGGCTTGCCCGGTCCGTTCGCCGAACGGGAGCGGCGCCGGTTCGTCGAGCGCCGGGTCGGGCTGGTCGAAGGCCGGACGGACGCGCTGATCCGGCTGGGGGACTACGAATCGGCGATCAGCGAGGTGTCGGCGCTGCTCGCCGAGCATCCGGATCGCGAACCGCTGACCGGGTTGCTCATGCGGGCCCTCTACGGCGCCGGACGGCAGCCTGACGCGCTCGACACCTGGCGCGAGTTCCGCGTCCGGATGCTCGACGAGCTGGGGCTCGAACCCAGCGAAGACCTGCGTCGCGTGCACGAGGCGGTGCTGCGCGGCGATGACGAAGCGCTCGGTGTCGCGGCGCGGCCGGCCGCGCCGCCCAGGATCCGGGACGAGCTGCCGCACGACGTCGGGGAGCTGGCTGGCCGCGACGCCGAACTGGCCCGGCTCGCCGCGCCGGGGAGTGCGGTGTCAGCGGTGGACGGGGTGCCCGGCGCCGGAAAGACGGCACTGGCGGTGCGCGCGGCCCAGCTGCTGCGCGAGGAACATCCCGACGGCTGCCTGTTCGTCGGCCTGCACGGGCACAGCACGAGCCGGGCACCGCTCGCTCCGGTGCGGGTGGTGCGCCGGTTGCTGCGTTCGACGGGCGTCAACGACCAGAACATTCCGGATGATCTGGACGAATTGGCCGCGAACTGGCGCGCCGCCACCGCTCCGTTGCGTCTGGTCCTGGTCCTGGACGACGCCGTCAGCGCCGAGCAGGTCCGCCCGCTGCTGCCCGGCGGAACCGGCAACCGGGTGCTGATCACCAGCCGCCGCCGGCTGCCCGGACTGGACGTCGAGCGCCGGATTTCGCTGGGGCCGCTGACTTCCGACGCCGCGGCCGGGCTGCTGAGCCGCATCGTCGGCCCGGCGCGCGCGAGCCGGGAACGCGAGGCGGTGCGCGAACTGGCCAGTTTGTGCGGACGGCTTCCGCTCGCGCTGCGCATCGCCGGGGCCCGGCTGCAGAACCGTCCGATGTGGACCTTCCGGGACTTGGCGGACCGGCTCGCCGACGACACCGGACGGCTCGGCGAACTGACCGCCGAGGAACGCAGTGTCGAGGCCGCGTTCCGGCTGTCCTACGACCAGCTTCCGGCGGACGCACAACGCGCTTTCCGCACGCTCGGCCGCGCGCCCGCGCCGGAATTCGACGAACTGGTCCTCGCCGCGATGCTCGGCTGCTCCCGGCGGGCCGCGGAAAACGTACTCGAAGACCTGGTCGACGCGAACCTGGTGCAGGCGCCCGCCGCGGGCCGGTACCGGATGCACGACCTGGTCGCGGTATACGCGCGCCGCCTCGCCGGGGACGAACCCGACGTCGCCAGCGGGCTGGGGGTGTACCTGCACGCCTGCCGCGCCGCGAGCGAATGGGGCGAACCCGGCTTCCCCAGCGGCCCGGTGCCCACCGGCTCGCCGTTCGCCGGGCTGGTGGACGCTTCGGCTTGGCTGGACCAAGCGGGCGACCTGGTGGAAGTGGTCTCGGCCGCGGTCGCCGCGGGCCATCCGGACTACGCGTGCTGGATCGCCGAGGGTGCCGTCGACTACCTCGTGCGGCGCATCCGGTACCGGGAATGCTTGGCCCTGCTGGAAGTCGCGCTGTCCGAAGTGGACAACGTGGCGGACGGGCGGATGGCGACCGCGCTCCGGTTCGGGCTCGGCTGGGCGTACCTCGCGCTGGGGGATTCGGCGCAAGCCCGGCGATGGTGCGAGGAAGGGTTGCGGATCAGCCGGGAAACCGGCGACCGGCGGGAAACCGCGCGTGGATTGTGCGGGCTGGGAATGGTCACGATGCTCGCCGGACCGCTCGACGAAGCGGAACAGGTGCTGAGCGAGGCGAAAACGCTGGCCGCCGAGGTGGCGGACAGCTGGCTCGTCGAACGGGCGGTGTCCGGGCTCGGTTACGTGCATTTCAAACAGGGTGAGTACGAACGCTCGCTCGCTTGTTTCGCCGAATCGGCCGACGTCGCGGTTTCGACCGGCAATCCGGCGATGCTGGGCCGGGTTTCCAGCCACATCGGCAGTGTCCGGCTGCATCTCGGCCGGGCTGCCGAAGCGGCGGAATCCCTGCGGCAGGCGGTCGAACTGGCCGAGCGGGTCGAGGACCGGCTGTTGCTGGTGAGTTCGCTGTCGCGGCTCGGTACCGCGGAGCAGGAACTGGGGAACCTGGAGGTCGCGCTCTCGTATCACCTGCGCGCGCTGGGCGCGTTGACGGATCAGATGTCGCCGTGGGCGGAGATTGAGGTCCGGAACCGGCTGGGCGCCTGCCGGCAGGCTCGGGGCGAAGAAGAGGCGGCGCGGGAACAGTTCGAGCTTGCCGCCGCGGTGCTGGCCGAGGTCGAGGCGCACTGATCGATCCGCGCCCGGCCGGGTCGCCGGGGTGGGCAACCCGGCCGGTTCGCGGCATTCGGCGCGGTTCGGTGAAATCTGCCGCGGCCCGGATCGACGCCTCAGGTCGCGCGGACCGCCTCGACCTCGAGGACGAGTTCGATCTCCTTGGAGACGAGCAGGCCGCCCGATTCCAGGACCATGTTCCAGACCAGCCCCCAATCCTCGCGGTTGATCTTGCCGCGCGCGGAAAACACCACGCGGTCGTTTCCCCAAGGATCGCGCGCGTGGCCGAGATACTCCACGGCGAGGGTGACCGGACGCGAGACGTCCTTGATGGTCAGGTTCCCGACCATGGTCGCCTTGTTTCCGGCCGCGGTGACCGAGGCCGATTCGAAGGTCGCCCGCGGATGCTGTTCCACGTCGAAGAAATCGCCGGACCGGAGATGGTCGTCCCGGGTCTGGTCACCACTGTCCACTGTGGCCATTTCGATGACCGCGCGCACGGTGGTGTCTTCGATCCGCTCGCCGATTTCCAGGGTGGCGTCCACGCCGGTGAACCGGCCGCGGACCTTGGTGAGCAGGAAATGCCTGCCGACGAAACCGACCTCAGCGTGCCCGGGGTCGACCTTCCAGGTCCCCGCGGCGGGAAGTTCCGTTCCGGCGACGACGCGGGTGGCCGCTGTTGCTTCTGTCATGGGGTGATCCAGTTCTCTCTGTCCGGCGTCAGTTGCCGGATTCGGTCGGCAGCCCGGCGGCGATCCAGCCGGCCTTGCCCTCGTCGTAGTCGAACACCTGCGTGTACCCGAGTTCCGCCAAGTGCTTCGCGACGTTGGCCGAGTTCTGGCACGGTGAGTCGGCGCAGTAGACGATCACCGGGGAGTTCTTGTCCGGCAGGAGAGCGGGGGCTAGTTTCTCGACGTCGTCGACCGGCAGGTTGAGCGCGCCGGGCAGGTGCGCCTTCGCGTAGTAGTCGGCGGGAAGCGCCTCGACGACGGTTGCCGTGCCAGCGTCGATCCGCTGTTTGACCTCTTCGAGCGTGATGGGCTTGACCATCGGTCCTCCTGGAGAATCCTCTGTGCGGATTTAGGTGCGTACGCACGCACTCTATACATTAGGTGCGCCCGCACGCAATGACCTACACTGAGGGACGTGAGCGATCCGAAGATCGGCCTGGAGGCTTGGCGCGCGATGCTGCTCGCGCACAGCGCCGCGGTGCGAGCCATCGAAACCGACGTGCAGCGGGGCGGAACCGTGCCCCTGGCCTGGTACGACGTCCTCCTGGAACTGAACGCGGCCGGCGAGAAGGGGCTGCGGATGAGCGAGGTCGCCGACCGGGTGGTGCTCAGCCGGACGCGGGTGAGCAGGCTGGTAGACGAGATGGTGCGCGCCGGGCTGGTGGCGAAGCGTCCGGAGCCGGACGACCGCCGGGTCAGCTGGGCAGTGATCACCGACGAAGGCGCCCGCGCGCTGCGCAAGACAGCGCCGGTCTACCTGCAGAGCATCGAGCGGCATTTCTCGGCGCACGTCAGCGACGAGGAGGCCAAGGTGATCGGGAAGGCGTTGTTGCGGGTCGCCGAGAGCGGGAAGGCCGTGCGGCTGGATTGATTTCGCGGCCGGATTAACGCAGCCGCCACCGGTGGTCCGCGGTTCCGTTGTCGCTGAACTGGACGACTTGTGCGCTGTCCGCAGTGGACATTCGATCGACGCCGAGCACCTTGCCGGAGTTGCGGTTCACGATCCGGAACCAGCCGCTGCCGTCGTCGAGCAGCCGCCAGTCGTGATCCGCGGTGCCGTTGTCGGCGTATTGGACGACCTGTGCGCTGTCCGCAGTGGACATCCGGTCGACGCCGAGCACCTTGCCGGAGTTGACGTTGCGGATCCGCAGCCATCCTCCGACCGCCTCGAAAGTCCACAGATGATCGGCGGTGCCGGTGTCGCCGAACTGGACGACCCGGGCACTGTCGGCGGTCGACATCCGGTCGACGCCCAGTATCTTCGCCGAATTCTGGTTCTCGATCCGCACCTGGCCGTCCGGCACCAGCTGCCACAGGTGGTCCGCCGTCCCGTTGTCGGTGTACTGGACCACTCGGGCACTGTCCGCGGTGGACATCCGGTCCACGCCGAGTACCTTGCCGGAGTTGCGATTGACGACCCGGAACCAGCCGTCGCCGTTGTCGATGAGCTGCCAGAGGTGATCCGCGGTGCCGTTGTCGGCGTATTGGACGACCTGTGCACTGTCCGAAGTAGACATTCGGTCGACGCCGAGCACCTTGCCGGAGTTGTGGTTGCGAATCCGATACCAGCCGTCGCCGTTCGGGGTCAGGTGCCAGACGTGGTCGGCGGTGCCGTTGTCGGTGTACTGGACGACTGGCGCGCTGTCCGAAGTGGACATGAGATCGACGCCGAGGACTTTGCCGGAGTTGCGGTTCACGATCCGGAAACCGGCCCCGCTGCCGCCGGGCAGCCACGTAGTGCCGTCGGGCGATGCGACCGGAAAGGACGTGATCCGCAGCCGAGCCGCGCCCATCGGGATCAGGGTGACCGCCTCGACCTCCGCGGTGCTGTGTGCTGGCGACGATTGCAACGGGGTCACGACATTCTGGTCGTCCGCCGTCCATTCGGCGATCTTCCGCGCAGGTGCGGTGATCCGGACTGGGGCGGTGTCCGGGGTGAAGGGGTTGTCCGGCAACGGTCCGCCGGTGGCCGCGAACGTCATCGCCGAGGCGGCCGTTGACGGGTCGACGGCCAGCCCGTAGTTCCACGGGGTGGTCGCGTGGACGGCGTACTCCGGGAACTGTGCGGAACCGCCGAGTCGCTCGTACTGTTCCCCGATCCGCAGTGAATAGGTCAGCGGGCCGTGGTCGACCGACAGGGAGTCGTGGTTCGCGTGCCAGGTTCGCACTGAGGTTCGTTGGGGCAGGGTCAGCGTAACGACGTCACCGTGTCGCCAGGCGCGCTGGACTTTCGTGTACGCAGGCCCGGCCGGAACCGCGACCGGAGCGCCTGCGACGGTGAGCTGCGGCGTCGCACACCAGGCTGGAATCCGGAAGTACAACGGAAAGTTCAGCTGTTTCGGCGTCCGGACGGTGAAGGTGATCGTCTCCGAGAACGGATACGTGGTGTCTTCTTCGATGGTGACCGACGTGCCGTCGCCGACCTTCGCCGTGACGCTGCTCGCCGAGTACATCGACGCCGCGAGACCGTGGTCCGGGGTGGCCAGCCAGAGTTCTTCGGTGAAGTACGGCCAGCCCATGCCGTAGTTGTGCGGGCAGCAGCGGTATTGGTCGACGGCGGGCAGGTAAGCCTGCATCGCGAAGCCGTTCTGGAACTGGCCCTCGGTCTTGGGGACGTTATTGAGATCGACGCTGTTCGCGCTGGTGATGTAGTGCACCGCGCGTCCGGCCGGGTCGAGCGCGGCGGGCAGCGAATTGAAGGCGAGGTCCTCGCAGCGGTCGGCCCACACCGGGTCGCCGGTCAGCCGGGTGAGCAGCTGGTGGCTCGCCATGAACTCGACGATCCCGCAGGTTTCGAAGCCCTGCCGCGGATCGCCGTAGCCGGGACGCGCGTTCTCGTCCCCGGCGAACCCGCCGCCGGCGAACTGCCCGTACTCCGCCATGACCTGGTCATAGTCCTGATAGGACGCTTGGATCAGTTTCGCGTCGCCGGAACGCAGTGCGTACTGGGCCGGTTCGCGGAAGCCCTGTGCCACGTTGACGTTGTGCAGGCTCGGCAGAGTGCCGACCCAGTTGGCTCCGTAGCGGTGGATCTTGTCGGCGAGGTCGAGGAGGAACGTGTCGCCGGTGCGGTTGTACAGCCAGAAGACGCTGTCCAGGCCGTCGCCCCAGCGCACGTTCAGCCAGTCCGCGTCGAAGATGTCGGTGCCTTGTGCGTTCAGGTAACGGAAGAACCGGGTCAGCAGCGGGATGATCCGCGCGTCGCCGGTGTATTCCTGCCAAGAGCGCAACGCTTGGATCATCGGCAGGTACGGCCAGAAGTGCGGGCCGCCCCGGAAAGCGGTGCGCAGTTCGTTCGGTCCGAAGAATCCGTCGGCTTGCTGGGTGGCGAGAATCGCGTCGATCCAGCGCCGGGCCGAGTCCAGCGCGGTGCTGTCCCCGGTCACGATGGCGAGGTCGACGTACCCGCGCAGCCAGTACGGCAGTTCTTCCCAGCCGCCACGTTCGGGATGCACCCAGCCGGTGGTGGTGAAGTCGAGGAAGTGCGAGGTCTCGGGGTAGTGGCCGCAGAGGCCGTCGAGCTGCAGCCGCAGTTGCCCCGCCAGCCAGCCCCGCGCTTTGACCGCACCGGGCGGGAGTTTCAGGAACGCGGTGGGCGAGAGCGGGGCCGCGTTGGGCGTGTAGAAACCGCCCCGCTTACGGCCGCGTGCGGCTTCAGCGGTTCCGGCGGACGCTGTGGCGAGCAGAGTGGCGACGGTCCCGGCGACGAAGTGCCTGCGGTTGAGCGGCATGGAGACCAGCCTCCACTCGGGCGTTACAACGTTGTAAAAATAGAAGTACCCGGTGCGGAGACGACGGGCAACCGCCGTTTGCCGTAGCTGGAAATGTCCGGTGGACAGCGGCTTCTTGCCGGTGCCTTCCCGGTGTGTTTAACTACCGTGAGTGCCGCGAAAGCGGGTGCGTTCAACCCCTGCGGAACCGGCACTTGAACAGCGTGCGCCAGCCGAGACGGCGGTGTGACACGCGCTCGCCGCGAAGACTCGCGCGTGGCATACCTTTCGCCTCTCAGCGCCCGTGCCGGTCAGGCACTCCGCCGCCAGAACACGCTGTAGTCGTCGATCGCTTCCAGCGGGTCCTCGATGCCCTCGGTCTCCCGGAACTCCTCGACCGCCTTGCGGCAGGCCGGGATCACGTAATCGTCGATGATCACGAAGCCGCCAGGGGACAGCTTCGGGTACAGATTGACCAGCGCGTCCATTGTGGACGAATAGAGGTCGCCGTCGAGGCGCATGACGGCGAGCTTCTCCACCGGCGCGGTCGGCAGCGTGTCCTCGAACCAGCCGGGCAGGAAGCGGACCTGGTCGTCGAGCAGGTCGTAGCGCGCGAAGTTGTCCTTCACCGTCTCCATCGAAACGCCGAGCACCTCGTTGGACTGGTGCAGGGCCATCTCCTTGTCCATCGGGTGCCCGTCCGGGCCGGTGTCCGGGATGCCCTCGAAGGAATCGGCGAGCCAGACCCGGCGATCGGTCACGTTGTGCGCCTTCAGGATTCCGCGCGCGAAGATGCAGACCCCGCCGCGCCAGACGCCGGTTTCGATGAAGTCGCCCGGAACCCCGTCCGCGAGAGCCTGTTCCAGGCACGAGCGGACGTTGCGGATCCGCTTGAGCCCGACCATGGTGTGCGCGGCGCTGGGCCAGTCGAGCCCGTTCTCCCGGTGCTCGCGGGTGAAGGACGTCTCGGGAACCCAGGCGTTCGGAGTGGGGGCGTCGCCGTAGATCAGGTTGGTGACCACCTTCTCCAGGAGGTCGAGGTACAGCTGGCCGCTGGCTTCCATTTTCGGTCCTTTCTCGGGGCCGTTGCCGGTGCCGCCCACGATTGCGACTGAACGTCGCGGCCGCAAGGAGACGATTGTGCGGACGAGCGCGGAGCCGGATCGGCCGCCTTTACGGGCGACAGGGCGGCACGTAAGCTGCGGAAGATCACGCAAGCTGCGGAGACTGACGGAAATCGGCAATCACCTGCACTGGGGCTGGCGAACTTGACGACGAAATATTAGAGTATCCGGTTTCTTGATTCACCGGCCGCGTCGAAGTCTCCGATCGCATTGTTGCGGCCAGATTCGATGCCGCCGAAATCCGGCGACGACTGCCCGGGCGGGACGCCGCGGTCGCCGCTGTTGCTGGGATGTGCCAACGACGTGCGGATGGTGGGGGTCGAGTACTGCCGTGACTGCTCTGTTTCGCGAGGAGAACTCCAGTCCGGATCTGACCGGCGAGGAGATCGCGGTCGTCGGCCTCGCGTGCCGGCTGCCGGGCGCTTCCGGACCGGCCGCGCTGTGGCGATTGCTCGCACATGGCTCGGACGGTATCGTCGAGATTCCGGCCGGCCGATGGGAAACGGACTCCCCGGTTAACGCGGAGTTTCCCGGAAGCGGATTCGGAGATTACCGCCGAGGCGGTTTCCTGGACGCGATCGACCAATTCGATCCGGCCTTTTTCGGCATCTCGCCGGGCGAAGCAGTGGCGATGGATCCCCAGCAGCGGTTGATGCTCGAACTGGCCTGGGAAGCGATCGAAGAAGCCGGTCTCGCCGCCGACAGCCTGCGCGGAAGCCGCACCGGGGTTTTCATCGGCGCGAGTTCCGGGGACTACGAACGGCTGCTGCTGCGCGCCGGGTCGGCCGGGCTGACGCCCCATACTGCCACCGGAATCAACCGCGGCATCATCTCCAACCGCGTTTCCTACGTGCTGGGACTGCACGGCCCCAGCCTCACGGTCGATTCGGCTCAGGCGTCCTCGCTGGTAGCGGTGCACCTCGCGTGCGAGAGCCTGCGCCGGGGCGAGGCTTCGCTGGCGATCGCGGGCGGGGTGAACCTGGCCGTCACGCCGGAAAACACTGCCACGCTGGCGAAACTCGGCGCGTTGTCCCCGTCCGGGCGGTGTTTCGTCTTCGACGCCAGGGCGGACGGCACGGTGCTCGGCGAAGGCGGCGGCGCGGTCGTTCTCAAGCCGCTCTCCCGTGCGCTCGAGGACGGCGACCTCGTGCATTGCGTGATCCGCGGCAGCGCGGTGAACCACGACGGCGGCGGCAACGGCCTGACCGATCCGAATCCCGTTGCGCAGGAAGACAACTTGCGGTCGGCGTACCGGAATGCCGGCGTCGTGCCGTCGGACGTCCAGTACGTGGAATTGCACGGCACCGGCACCAAGGCGGGCGATCCCGTCGAGGCGGCCGCGCTGGGGGCGGTGCTCGGTACCGGGCGGGAAGACCCGTTGCGGGTCGGCTCGATCAAGACCAACATCGGCCACCTCGGCGCCGCCGCGGGAATCGCGGGCCTGCTCAAGGCGGTGCTCGCGATCAAGCACCGGCAAATCCCGCCGAGCCTCAACTACGAGGCTCCGAATCCGGCGATTCCCCTGCCTGAACTGGGTTTGCGGGTCCAGCGGGAGCTGGCGGACTGGCCGCGGGCGGACCGGCCGCTGATCGCGGGAGTGAGCGCGGTCGGCATGGGCGGGGCGAACTGTCACGTCGTGCTCGCCGAGCCGTCGTCGCAACCGGAGGAACCCGAAACGGAAGCCGCGACGGTTCCGGTGCCGTGGGTGGTTTCCGGCCGTTCCGAGGCGGCGTTGCGCGCGCAGGCGGCGAGTTTGGCCGAGCATGTCCGGGAGCATCCGGAACTGGCGACGGCGGACGTGGCGTATTCGCTGGCCACCGGCCGGTCGGCGTTCGAGCAGCGCGCTGTGGTGGTCGGAGCTGATCGCGGCGACCTGGTGGCCGGGCTGGACGCCGTGGCCACCGGCGGTGCGCACCCGGACGTGGTTCGCGGTGCGGCCGAGGCCAGCGGCCGGACCGTGCTGGTGTTCTCCGGGGCCGGTGGGCAGTGGAAGGGAATGGGCGCGGGTCTGTGGGACTCGTCGCCGGTGTTCGCGGAGTCGGTCGAGGCGTGCGCGCAGGCGTTCGAGCCGTACCTGGACTGGTCGTTGATCGATGTGGTGCGCGGGCGTCGAGGCGCCCCGCCGTTGTCGCGGGTCGACGTGGTGCAGCCCGCGCTGTTCACGGTGATGGTGTCGCTCGCGGCGGTCTGGCGCTCGCTGGGCGTGGTGCCGGCCGCGGTGATCGGGCATTCCCAAGGAGAGATCGCTGCGGCGCACGTCGCCGGGGCCTTGACGCTGCAGGACGCGGCGCGGCTGATCGCCTCGCGCAGCCAGTTGATCGCGGCGAAGCTGGCCGGGCACGGCGCGATGCTGTCGGTGTCCGCGCCGGTGGCCGAGGTCGAGACATTGCTGGCGGAAGCCGGTGACGGACTGGCGGTCGCCGCGGTGAACGGGCCTCGCACGGTCACTGTCGCGGGCAGCCCGGAGGCCGTCGACCGGCTGGCGGACACGCTGGCCGAGGCCGGGGTGCGGGCGGCTCGCATCCAGGCGGACTTCGCCTCGCACTCGCCGCAGATCGAGTCGATCCGCGCGGAACTGCGGGAAGCGGTCGGCGGGATCGTGCCGCGGAGTTCGCCGATCCGGTTCTGTTCGACCGTGACCGGCGGGTTCCTGGACACCGCTGAACTGGACGCCGGCTACTGGTTCCGGAATCTCCGCCAGACCGTGCACTTCGACCAGGCCGTGCGGACCTTGCTGGACGAGGGCTTCGACGTCTTCGTCGAACCGGGTCCGCACCCGATGCTGTCGGTCCCGGTCCAGGACATCGCCGACGACCACGGCGCGCAGGTCGCCGCGGTGCACACCCTCCGCCTCGGCGAGGGCGACCACCAGCGGTTGCTGGCCTCGGCCGCGGAGGCACACGTTCGCGGCGTTCGGATCGACTGGACCGCCGCCTTGCCCGCCGCCTGCCGGGTCGCCCTGCCGACGTATGCCTTTCAGCGCGCGCGGTACTGGCCGGAAGTGCCTGCCGAATCGGGTCAGCGTCCGCTCGACGACGAGTTCTGGAACGCGGTCGACCGTGGTGAGCTGGCTTCGGTGCTGGACGTGGACGGCGCGACGACACTGAACGACGCGTTGCCCGCGCTGGCGTCCTGGCGCAGCCGGAAGACGCAGACGTCCACAGTGGACTCTTGGCGGCATCGCGTCGGCTGGCGGCCGGTCACCGGCCGGGCGGCGGACGCGCTGGCTGGGCAGTGGCTGGTGCTCGTGCCGCAAGGCTTGGCTGACGACCCGCGTGCGGACGGGTGCGTTCGCGCGTTGACCGAGCGCGGCGCGGAAGCCCGGCTGGTCGAGGTCACCGAAGACGACACCGAGGACACCGAGACCCTGGCCGCGCTGCTCGAATCGGCACCGTTCGCCGGGGTGTTGTCCCTGTGGGCGTTGGACGAGCGGCCGCATTCCCGGCACCCGGCGCTCAGCGTGGGGCTGGCCGGGACGCTCGCGCTGATCCGGGTCGGCGCGCCCGCGCGGATCTGGGTGGCGACCGCCGGTGCGGTTTCGGCGGCGGAGTCCGATTCCGTCAGTCCGGTGCAGGCCATGGCGTGGGGGCTCGGCCGGGTCGCCGCACTTGAACACCCCGCTCGCTGGGGCGGGTTGATCGATCTGCCGGAAACCCTCGGCGACCGCGCCCGAGCCCGGCTGGCCGGCGCGCTGGGCGGAATCGAGGGCGAGGACCAGCTCGCGCTGCGTTCGACCGGGTTGTTCGGCCGCCGTCTCGAACCCGCCCCGCTCGGCGAAGACAGCCGCGAGACCTGGGTGCCGCGGGGAACCGTCCTGGTCACCGGGGCGACCGGGGAACTCGGGCCGTCGATCGCCAGGTGGCTGGCCCGCCACGGGGCGGAGCATCTGGTGCTGGTCAGCCGCCGGGGCGAGGCGGCGGAGGGCATGGCCGAGCTGCGCGCGGAGCTTGGCGTGCGGGTCACGCTCGCCGCGTGCGACGTGAACGATCGCGACGCCCTGGAGACGCTGCTGTCCGGCCTGGCCGCGGACGGGGACCGGGTGCGAGCCGTGGTCCACGCGGCTGCGGTGCTGCGGCCAGCGGCGTTGGCCGAGAGCAGTCCTGAGGAGTTCGCCGAGAGCGTCGCGGCGAAGGCAGGCGGTGCCGCCAACCTGGACGCTCTGCTGCGGGACCAGGACCTGGACGCGTTCGTGCTGTTCTCGTCGGTCGCCGGAGTGTGGGGCGGAGCGGATCTCGGCGCGTACGCCGCCGCGAACAGCTACCTCGACGCCCTGGCCCGGCAGCGTCGCGACAGTGGGCAGACCGCGACGTCGATCGCCTGGGGCATGCTCGACTCACCGAACCGGCGTGAGTCGGTGCGCCGTCGCGGATTGCCGTTGATGGACCTGGACACCGCGTTCGCCGGGCTGGCGCAGGCGGTTGGGCGTGGCGAGACCGCGGTCGCGATCACTGAGGTCGACTGGGCGCGATTCGTTCCGGCCTTCGTTTCCAGCCGTCCCAGCGCGCTGTTCGACCAGGTGCCGTCCGCCGCGCGCGTCCTGCGAGGCGCGGACGACACCGCGGAATCCGTCGTGAACGGCACCGAGTTCGTCCGGCGGTTGACCACGATGTCGCCGGCCGCGCAGAAGGAGGCGCTGCTCGACCTCGTGCGGTCCCGCGCCGCTGCTGTGCTCGGACGGGAAAACGCCGAGGCGATCAAACCGAATCTGACCTTCCGCGAGATCGGTTTCGATTCGCTCACCGCCGTCGAACTGCGCAACCAGCTGGTGACCGCTCTCGGGCGGCGGCTGCCCACCACCTTGCAATTCGACCATCCGACCCCGGCCGCGGTCACCGCGTTCTTGCGTGCGGAGCTGTTCGGTGCCGAGGCTGCGCCGACCGGACCGGCGGTGGTGCGCGCGGCACCGGACGAACCGATCGCCGTCGTGTCGATGGCCTGCCGTTTCCCCGCTGGCATCGATACCCCGGAAGCCTTCTGGGAACTGCTCGACGGAGGACGCGACGCGGTGTCGGCGTTCCCTGCCGACCGTGGCTGGCAGACACCGAGTTCCGGCAACGGATTCGCTCGCGAGGGCGGGTTCCTGTCCGGTGCGGGGGAGTTCGATCCCGCGTTCTTCGGGATTTCGCCGCGCGAGGCGCAGGGGATGGATCCGCAGCAGCGGTTGCTGCTAGAGACGTCGTGGGAGGTCTTCGAACGGGCGGGCATCGACCCGGAGTCGTTGCGGGGTAGCGCGACCGGAGTGTTCGCGGGCCTGATGTATCACGACTACGGCGCACGGCTCGGCTCGGTTCCCGAGGGCGTAGCGGCTTATCTGGGCAACGGCAGCGCCGGGAGCGTCGCGTCGGGCCGGGTTTCGTACGTGTTCGGTTTCGAGGGGCCAGCGGTCACCGTGGACACGGCGTGTTCGTCGTCGTTGGTGGCCTTGCATCTGGCGGCGCAGTCGCTGCGATCCGGCGAATGCACGCTCGCGCTGGCCGGCGGGGCGACTGTGTTGTCGAATCCCACGGTTTTCGAGGAGTTCGCGCGCAACGGCGGGCTGGCGTCGGACGGGCGGTGCAAGTCGTTCTCGGCGGCCGCGGACGGGGCCGGGTTCTCCGAGGGCGTGGGAATCCTTTTGCTGGAGCGGCTTTCCGACGCCCAGCGCAACGGACACGAAGTGCTGGCTGTGCTTCGCGGCAGCGCGGTGAACCAGGACGGCGCGTCGAACGGTTTGACGGCACCGAACGGTCCTTCGCAGCAGCGGGTGATCCGGTCGGCGCTGGCGAATGCCGGACTGGAACCGTCCGATGTGGACGCTGTCGAGGCGCACGGGACGGGTACCCGGCTCGGTGATCCGATCGAGGCGCAGGCGATTCTGGCGACCTACGGGCAGGGCCGGGAACGGCCGTTGTGGCTGGGGTCGGTGAAGTCGAACATCGGGCACAGCCAGGCCGCGGCGGGGGTCGCCGGGGTGATGAAGATGGTGCTGGCGATGCGGCACGGGATGCTGCCGAAGAGCCTGCACATCGATGCGCCTTCGTCGCAGGTGGACTGGTCCGCCGGTGCGGTGGAGTTGTTGTCCGAGGCCAGGGAATGGCCGGACGACCGGCCGCGCCGGGCCGGGGTTTCTTCGTTCGGGATCAGCGGGACCAACGCACACGTGATCGTCGAGCAGGCTCCGGAAGCGCCGACGGTCGAAAAAGAGCCGAGCCGCACGCTGGACGTGGTGCCGTGGGTGCTTTCGGCCAAGACTCCCGAAGCGTTGCGGGCACAAGCCAGCCGACTTGCCTCCGCTGCCGGACACTCGGCGGTGGATGTGGCGTACTCGCTGGCGTCCGGGCGGGCCGCGCTGGAACACCGCGCCGTCGTGACCGGCGAGAGCACCGCGGAGCTGCTGGCCGGACTGGACTCTGTGGCTGCCGGGACGCCCGTCGAAGGCAAGACCGCGTTCGTGTTCGCCGGTCAGGGCTCGCAACGTCCGGGGATGGGCCGGGAGCTGCACGAGCGGTTCCCGGTGTTCGCCGAGGCGTTCGACGCGGTGTGCGAGCGGTTCGATCCTTCGTCGGCACGGGCGTTGCGAGACGTCGTGTTCGCCGCCGAGGGCTCGCCGGACGCGGAATTGGTGCATCAGACGGAATGGACCCAGATCGGGTTGTTCGCGATCGAGGTCGCGCTGGCCCGGCTGCTGGAGTCGTGGGGGATCACCCCCGATTTCGTGGGCGGGCATTCGGTCGGCGAACTGGCGGCGGCGCATCTCGCCGGGGTGCTCGACCTGGACGACGCGGTCGCGCTGGTCGCCGCGCGCGGCCGGTTGATGCAGGCCCTCCCGCCGGGCGGGGCCATGGTGGCGATCCAGGCCGACGAGGCCGAGGTGGCGCCGATGCTGTCCGGCCCGGACGCGCGCGCGAGCATCGCGGCGGTCAACGCGCCCGGTTCGGTGGTGGTTTCCGGCGATGAGGACCGGGTGCTGGAGATCGCCGGAGACTGGGAAACGCGAGGACGGCGGGTCAAACGCCTGCGGGTGAGCCATGCGTTCCACTCGCACCGGATGGACGGGATGCTCGCCGAGTTCCGCCGGGTAGCCGAGAGCGTCGAGTACCACGAACCGCGCGTTCCGGTCGTGTCCAATGTGTCCGGTGAGTTGATCGCCGAGTTCTCCGCCGAGTACTGGGTGCGGCACGTCCGCGAGACCGTGCGGTTCGGCGACGGGGTCCGCGAGCTGGCGGCACAAGGGGTCGCGCGCTTCGTTGAGATCGGCCCCGGCAGTGTGCTGACCGCGATGATCGGGGATTCCCTCGATTCCGACGCAGCGCTGATTCCGGTGCTGCGCAAGGACCGCGGCGAAACAGCGGCGTTGACCGAGGCCGTCGGCCAGTTGTTCGTGTCCGGGTCCACAGTGGACTGGGAGGCGTTCTTCGCGGGCACCGGCGCGCGCCGGGTTTCGCTGCCGACGTATGCGTTCCAGCGGCAGCGGTACTGGCTCTTGCCGAATACCGCCGGAGACGCGCGCGGCATGGGGCTTGCTCCGGCCGGGCATCCGTTGCTGGGCGCGGCGCTGGCGTTGCCGGATTCGGACGGGGTGGTGCTGACCGGCCGGTTGTCGGTGGAGACCCATCCGTGGCTGGCCGGGCACGAGGTGCTGGGGTCGGCGGTGTTCCCGGCGGCCGGTTTCGTGGAGCTGGCGGTGCGGGCCGCTGACCAGGTCGGATGCGCGACGCTGGACGAGCTGACCGTGCAGGCGCCGCTGGTGCTGCCTTCGCGCGGCGGGGTCCAGGTTCAGGTCAAGGTGGGCGAACCCGCTTCGACCGGAGCCCGGCCGTTGGCGGTGTACGCCCGGCCGGACGACGGTGAGCAACCGTGGACCCAGCAGGTCACCGGCTTCGTTTCGCCGGGTGGTGCCGCGCCGGAGTTCGAGCTGACCGAATGGCCGCCGCGAGGTGCGTCCGCTGTGCCGGTCGAGGACTTTTACCGCCAGCAGGCTGAGCTGGGCTTGGCTTTCGGGCCGATGTTCCAGGGTTTGACCGCAGCGTGGCGGCAGGACGACGTGGTGTTCGCCGAAGTCGCGTTGCCGGACGAGACCGAAGCCGGTGCGTTCACGGTGCATCCGGCGCTGCTGGACGCGGCTTTGCACCTCGCCGCTGGGGCTGACCGGCCGCAGTTGGCGGCTTCCTGGGCGGGCGTGACCGTGTACGCCTCGGGGGCGTCGGCCTTGCGGGTGAAGCTTTCTCCTCTCGGTCCGGACGCGGTCTCCGTCGAACTCGCCGATGCGGCGGGCGCGCCGGTCGCCTCGATCGAATCTCTGACGCTGCGTCCGGCGGACGGGCAGCTGGGCCGCCCGGCCGGGTTCGTGGAGTCGTTGTTCGGGGTGGAGTGGGCCGAGGTGCCGACGGGTGCCGCGGCCGAGACCGGTCATTGGGCGGTGCTGGGGGAACTCGGCATCGACGCGGACCGGTATCCGGATCTGGCGGCGCTCGTCGACAGCGGTGCGACGCCGGACGTGGTGTTCATTGAGTGCCGTCCGGCCGCCGACTTCTTGGCTCTGGCGCAGACGTGGCTGGGCACGGCACGGTTCGCGGATTCGCGGCTGGTGGTGGTGACGCGCGGTGCAGTGGCCGTGGAGCCGGAGGAGGGTGTCCGGGACCTCGCGGCGGGCGCGGCCTGGGGACTGGTGCGGTCGGCGCAGTCGGAGAATCCGGGCCGGTTCGTGTTGCTTGACCTCGACGACAGCCCGGCTTCGCTGGAGCGTTTGCCTGAAGCGCTGAGCGTGGGCGAACCGCAGCTCGCGGTGCGTGAAGGTGTGCTGCGGGCACCGAGGTTGGCGCGGGTACCGGCTGGTGAGGGTTCGGCTGTCGAGCTGGCTCCCGAGGGAACGGTGCTGATCACCGGCGGCACGGGTGCGCTCGGCGGTCTGGTGGCCCGGCATTTGGTTACCGCGCATGGGGTCCGGCACCTCGTGCTGGCCAGCCGCCGGGGCGCGGACGCGCCGGGAGCGGCGGAGTTGACGGCAGAGCTGGCCGCCCTCGGGGCGGAAGCGACTGCGGTGGCTTGCGACGCGGCGGATCGGGACGCGTTGGCCCGGGTGCTGGGCGCGATTCCGGCCGAGCACCCCTTGACCGGTGTCGTTCACGCCGCCGGTGCGCTGGACAACGGTCTCCTCGAATCGTTGACCCCGGAGCGGCTGGCCGCGGTCATGCGGCCGAAGGCCGACGTGGCGCTGAACCTGCACGAACTGACCCGCGAACACGACCTGCGCGCGTTTGTCCTGTTCTCCTCGATCGCGGGCCTGATCGGCGGGCCCGGACAGGGCAACTACGCCGCCGCGAACGCGTTCCTGGACGCTCTCGCGCAGCAGCGTCGCGCACAGGGACTGCCGGCGGTGTCGCTGGCGTGGGGCGTGTGGGAGCACTCCGGCGGCATGGTGGACCTGCTGGGCAAAACCGACCTCGCCCGGCTCGCCCGGGACGGGATCCGGCCGCTGTCGGACGAGGAAGGCCTCGCGCTGTTCGACGTGGCGCTCAGCAGCGGTCGCGCGCTTCTCGCGCCGGTGCCGGTCGATCTCAGCGGCCAGGAGACTGTCGCCTCGATCTTCCGCGGCCTGGTCCGGCGGACGGTCCGGCGTTCCGCGGCCGGACGTCGTACTGAGTCGTCGCTTGAACAGCGGCTGGCGGGCCAGTCCCGGGGAGAACAGGATCGGCTGCTGCTCGGGCTGGTGCGGGAGGAAACGGCGCGGGTTCTCGGGCACGGTTCGGCCGAGTCGGTCGAGGTGGGCAAGACCTTCCGGGAGCTGGGCGCTGATTCGCTGACCGCGGTCGAATTGCGCAATCGGTTGAACGCGGTGACCGGAGTCCGGCTGAGCACCACGGTCGTGTTCGACCATCCGACCCCGCGAGCGCTCGCCGAGCACCTGCGCGCGGAACTGGTCGGAGCCGAAGCGGAGACGCCCGTGGTCGCCTCGGCCGGTGCGGTCACTGACGATCCGATCGCGATCGTGGCGATGGGGTGCCGCTATCCGGGCGGTGTGAGTTCGCCGGAGCAGTTCTGGGACCTGGTTTCCAGCGGGGCCGACGTGATCTCGGGCTTCCCCGGAAACCGGGGCTGGGATGTCGAGACGCTGTACGACCCGGACCCGGAGCACCGCGGCACCAGCTACACGCGCGAAGGTGGATTCCTCTACGAGGCAACGGACTTCGACGCGCGGTTCTTCGGGATTTCTCCCCGGGAAGCGCTGGCGATGGATCCGCAGCAGCGGTTGGTGCTGGAGACGTCGTGGGAGGTGTTCGAGCGGGCGGGCATCGACCCGGAATCGTTGCGCCGCAGCGCGACCGGGGTGTTCGTCGGGGCGGGCTCTTCCGGGTACGGAAGCTTCGACCGGGCTGACGACGAGGCCGAGGGGCACCGGCTGACCGGGAACGCCGCGAGCGTGCTGTCGGGGCGGGTGTCGTATGTGTTCGGCTTTGAAGGCCCTGCGGTGACGGTGGATACCGCGTGTTCGTCGTCGTTGGTGGCGTTGCATCTCGCGGTGCAGTCGTTGCGGTCTGGGGAGTGTTCGCTGGCGTTGGCCGGTGGCGTGACGGTCATGTCGACTCCGGAGACGTTCGTGGAGTTTTCCCGGCAGCGCGGGTTGTCCGCGGACGGCCGGTGCAAGCCGTTCGCGGAGGCTGCGGACGGCACTGGCTGGGGCGAGGGTGTCGGGCTGCTTTTGGTGGAGCGGTTGTCGGACGCTCGGCGGAATGGGCATTCCGTGCTGGCGGTGGTGCGTGGGTCGGCGGTGAACCAGGATGGCGCGTCGAATGGGTTGACGGCTCCGAATGGCCCTTCGCAGCAGCGGGTGATTCGTTCTGCGTTGGCCAGCGCTGGATTGAAACCGTCTGATGTGGACGCGGTGGAGGCGCACGGAACCGGGACCACTTTGGGCGATCCGATTGAGGCGCAGGCGTTGCTGGCGACTTACGGGCAGGACCGGGAGCAGCCGTTGTGGCTGGGGTCGGTGAAGTCCAATATCGGGCATACCCAAGCGGCTGCGGGTGTCGCCGGTGTGATGAAGATGGTGCTGGCGATGCGGCACGGTTTGTTGCCGAAGAGCTTGCATGTTGACGAGCCGTCGTCGCATGTGGACTGGTCGGCTGGTGCGGTGGAGTTGCTGACGGAGTCCAGGGAATGGCCGGACGACCGGCCGCGCCGGGCCGGGGTCTCTTCGTTCGGGATCAGCGGGACCAACGCGCACGTGATTGTCGAGCAGGTTCCGGACGAGTCTGTCGCAGAGCCTGGCCGTGAGTTGGCCGTGGTGCCGTGGGTGCTGTCGGGCAAGAGTGACGCGGCGGTGCGGGAGCAGGCTCGTCGGCTGGCGGCTGGGCTGCCGGGCGGGGCGAGTCTGACTGACGTGGCGTTTTCGTTGGCGACGGCTCGTGCTGCGTTGGATCGCCGGGTTGCCGTGGTGGGTCGTGACCGGGACGAGTTGCTTCGGGGTCTGGACGCGGTGGCTGCGGGTGACCGGCCGTCGGAGGTGGCTGCGGAGGCTGGGGATGTTGTTTTCGTCTTCCCTGGTCAGGGTTCGCAGTGGGTCGGGATGGCTCTGGGGTTGCTGGAGTCGAGTCCGGTGTTCGCGGAGCGGCTGAGTGAGTGCGCGGCGGCTCTGGAGTCCTTTGTGGACTGGTCGTTGCTCGACGTCCTTAGGGACGGATCCTCGTTGGAGCGGCTGGATGTAGTACAGCCGGTCCTGTGGGCAGTGATGGTCTCGTTGGCTGAGGTGTGGCGGGCGCACGGGGTGCGTCCGGCTGCGGTGGTCGGGCACAGTCAGGGTGAGATCGCGGCTGCGGTGGTGGCTGGTGGTTTGTCTTTGCAGGATGGCGCGCGGGTCGTGGCGTTGCGGAGCAAGGCGTTGACGGTGCTGTCCGGCAAGGGCGGGATGGTGTCGGTCGCTGAGCCGGTCAAGAAGGTGCGGGCGCGGCTTGGTCACCGGCTCTCGGTGGCGGCGGTGAACGGTCCGGGCTCCGTGGTGGTGTCGGGCGATCCGGACGCACTGGACGAGTTGATCGCGGAGTGCGAACGGGATGGTGTGCGGGCCAAGAAGGTCCCGGTGGACTACGCCTCGCATTCGGCGCACGTCGAGCAGATCCATGAAGAACTCCGCGAGGTGCTGGCTCCGGTGTCTCCGGTGTCCGGTGAGGTGCCGTTCTACTCGGCGGTGTCGGGCGAACTGTTCGATACCGCCGGGATGGACGCGGAGTACTGGTACCGGAACCTGCGCAACACCGTGGAGTTCGAGAAAGCCACCCGCAAGCTGCTGGCTGATGGCTACCGGGTGTTCGTGGAGGTCAGCCCGCATCCGGTGCTGGTTCCCGGATTGCAGGAGACGATCGACGGCACGGCCGCGGCGGCGGTAGGCACGCTGCGCCGGGACGAGGGCGGCCTGGACCGGTTCACCGCCTCCCTTGGCGAGGTTTTCGCGCACGGCGGCACCGTCGACTGGGATGTCTTCTTCGCCGGGACCGGGGCCCGCAAAGCCGACTTGCCCACCTATCCCTTCCAGCGGCAGCGCTACTGGCCGGAACCGGTCGAGCCCGCGACGGCCGAGCCGGTGGACGCCGAGTTCTGGGAGGCCGTCGAACGCGCGGATCTTGACGCGGTAGCTGCGACACTGGCGGTCGAGGGCGACGAGGTGCAGTCGCTGGAGGCGGTGCTGCCGGTGCTGTCGTCCTGGCGGCAGCGGCGGCAACAGGAGTCCACAGTGGACCGGTGGCGCTACCGGGTGTCATGGAAGCGCCTTCCGGACATCTCCGCGGCCACGCGAGGCACGTGGCTGGTCGTCGTCCCGGCCGAGCACGACGAATGGGCCAGCGCATTGGTGGACGGAATCTCGGGCCGTCGCGTAGTGGTCGACAATCCGGAGACGGTGGCCGACCAGCTGGCCGAGGCGCTGGCGGACGGACCGGTGGCCGGAGTGTTGTCGTTGCTCACGCTGGACGATCGGCCGCTGGCGGAGTTCGACGCGGTGCCGCGCGGGCTGGCCGCAACGGTGAACGTGCTTCGCGCATTGACCACAGTAGACAGTTCTGCGCCACTGTGGACAGTGACGCGGGGTGCGGTGTCGGTCGATCGCTTCGACCAGCAGGCCAGCTCGGCGCAGGCGATGGCCTGGGGCCTGGGCCGGGTCGCGGCGCTGGAGCATCCGGATCGCTGGGGCGGGCTGATCGACCTGCCGGAAACGCTGGACGAGCGTGCGCTCGCCCGGCTGGCGGCGGTGCTCGGCGGCACCGAGGACCAGGTGGCGGTGCGCGCGTCCGGCGTGTTCGGACGCCGGTTGGTGCGCGCCGGAGCCGCCCGGAACAGCGGGTGGCGGGCACCGTCGACGGTGCTGGTGACCGGCGGAACCGGCGCTCTGGGCGCACGGGTGGCGCGGTGGCTTGCCGGACGGGGCGCGGAGCATCTGGTGCTCACCAGCCGTCGCGGTCCTGCGGCACCAGGGGCCGCCGAGCTCGAAGCGGAACTCGCCGCGCTCGGCGTCCGGGTGACGATCGCGGCCTGTGACGTGGCGGACCGCGAGGCGGCGGCCGACCTGCTCGGCCGGATCCCGGTCGACGGGATCGTGCACGCCGCGGGGGTGCTTGACGACGGCGTGGTCACCTCGCTGACCCCGGAGCGGATGAACGCGGTCCTGCGCGCGAAGGCGACCGCGGCGGTCAACCTGCACGAACTCACCCGAGACCGTGATCTGCGCATGTTCGTGCTTTTCTCCGCGACGTCGGCGGTGGTCGGCACGCCTGGGCTCGGCAACTACGCGCCGGGCAACGCGTTCCTGGACGCGCTGGCGGAGCACCGGCGGGCGAACGGGCTGGTCGCGACGTCGATCGCCTGGGGTCCGTGGGCGGACGGCGGCATGGCGGACGGTTCGGTCGGGGAAGTGTTCCGACGCCACGGCGTTCCCGAGATGGCGCCGGACCTCGCGCTCGCCGCTCTCGATCAGGCGTTGAGTGACGACGAGACGAACCTTGTCGTCGCGGACATCGAATGGGACCGGTTCCACGTCGCGTTCACCGCGACCCGGCCGAGCCCGCTGCTGGCCGACCTGCCGGACCTCCGGCGAGCGGACCGTGCTGAGGCTGCCTCGGAGGACTCAGGGACGGACGAAACGTCCTTCGCGCAACGGCTCGCCCGCGTGCCGGAAGCCGACCGAGACCGGTTCCTGCTCGACGCGGTCCGCACTCAGGCGGCGATCGTGCTCGGGCACTCCGGTCCGGAGGAGGTCGAGCCGCGCCAGGCGCTGCGGGACCTCGGCTTCGACTCGGTGACCGCGGTCGAACTCCGCAACCGGTTGAACACCGTCACCGGGCTGCGGTTGCCCGCGACGCTGGTTTTCGACTACCCGACGCCGGTCGCGGTAGCCGGGTACCTGCGCACTGAATTGCTCGGCGACGATTCGCCCGCCGCCGTGCCGGCCGCAGCGGCGGCCAGGTCCGAAGAGCCGCTGGCGATCGTCGGAATGGCCTGCCGTTTCCCCGGCGGCGTGCGGTCGCCGGAAGACCTCTGGCGGGTGCTCGCCGACGGCATCGACACGATCTCCGGGTTCCCCGCGGACCGAGGCTGGGACCTCGACGCCCTCTACGACCCGGATCCGGACGGGGACGGCACCAGCTACACCCGGGAAGGCGGGTTCCTGTCCGGCGCGGCCGAGTTCGACGCGACCTTCTTCGGGATTTCGCCCCGGGAAGCGCTGGCGATGGACCCGCAGCAGCGGTTGCTGCTGGAAACCTCCTGGGAGGCGTTCGAACGGGCCGGGATCGCTCCGGAGACTCTGCGCGATGCAGGGGTTTTCGCCGGGACCAGCGGCCAGGATTACATGAACCTGATGGCGATGGGCTCCGGGGAATCGGCGGGGCACGTGGGCACCGGCAACTCGCCGAGTGTGCTGTCCGGACGGCTTTCCTACCTCTTTGGGTTCGAGGGGCCCGCGGTCAGCGTGGACACCGCCTGCTCGTCGTCGCTGGTGGCGTTGCACCTCGCGGCGCAGTCGCTGCGGTCCGGGGAGTGCTCGCTGGCGCTGGCCGCCGGCGTGATGGTGATGTCGACCCCGGGGATTTTCACCGAATTCTCTCGCCAGCGGGGTGTGGCTCCGGACGGCCGGTGCAAGCCGTTCGCGGCGGCCGCTGACGGGGCCGGTTTCTCCGAGGGCATCGGGGTTTTGCTGGTGGAGCGGCTGTCGGATGCGCAGCGCAACGGGCATGAAGTGCTCGCGGTGGTGCGCGGCAGCGCGGTGAACCAGGACGGCGCGTCGAACGGTTTGACGGCGCCGAACGGCCCGTCACAGCAGCGGGTGATCCGGCAGGCGCTGGCGAACGCCGGGCTCAAACCGTCCGATGTGGACGTGGTGGAAGCGCACGGCACCGGGACGAAGCTGGGCGACCCGATCGAGGCGCAGGCGTTGCTGGCGACTTACGGGCAAGACCGGGACGAGCCGTTGTGGCTCGGGTCGATCAAATCGAATCTCGGCCACACGCAGGCCGCGGCGGGCGTGGCTGGGGTGATGAAGATGGTGCTGGCGATGCGGCACGGTTTGCTGCCGAAGAGTCTGCACATCGACGAGCCTTCGGCGCAGGTGGACTGGTCGGCCGGCGCGGTCGAGCTGTTGTCCGAGGCCAGGCAGTGGCCGGAGGCGGGACGGCCGCGGCGTGCGGGGGTGTCGTCGTTCGGGATCAGCGGAACGAACGCGCACGTGATCCTCGAACAAGCTCCGGAGCAGCCGGTCGACACTCCGGTCGCGACACCTGTTTTCGCCGCGAACCCGCCGTGGGTGTTGTCGGCGAAGAACGACGCTGCCCTTCGCGCGCAGGCTCGGCTGCTTAGTTCTCTTGTGGACAGTCAGCCGGAGCTGGCGCTTTCCGACGCGGCAGCGACTCTGGCGGCCCGCACGCGGTTTGCCGAGCGGGCCGTGGTCGTGGCTGCCGATCGCGGCGAACTCGCCGAAGGGTTGGCCGCGCTCGCCGACGGCGGCGATTCGCCGGGTCTGGTCCGGGGCCGGGAACGGGACGCGGGCAAGTGCGTCTTCGTGTTCCCGGGCCAGGGTTCGCAGTGGGCTGGGATGGCGCTCGATCTGATGGACGCCTCCCCGGCGTTCGCCGAGCGGATCGCGGAATGTTCGGCGGCTTTGTCGGAGTACGTCGACTGGTCGCTGATCGACGTGTTGCGGGGAGCGCCGGACGCGCCGCCGATGGACCGGGTCGACGTCGTCCAGCCCGCGTTGTTCGCCGTGATGGTGTCGCTGGCCGGGTTGTGGCGTGCGTGCGGGGTCGAACCGGACGCGGTCATCGGGCACAGCCAGGGAGAGATCGCGGCGGCCTGCGTTGCCGGGGCGCTGTCCCTTTCGGACGCGGCCAAGGTCGTGGCGTTGCGCAGCAAGGCATTGCGCGAGCTGAGCGGCCGGGGCGCGATGATGTCGGTGGCACTGCCGCTGGACGAACTGCTGCCGAGGCTGGCGAAGTGGGACGACCGGATTTCCGTCGCGGCGATCAACGGGCCGGGCTCGCTGGTGGTGTCCGGCGAACCGGGTGCGGTGGAGGAACTGCGCGCGGAACTGTCCGGAGAGGACATCCGAGCCAGGATGATTCCGGTGGACTACGCCTCGCATTCCGCGCACGTGGACGAAATCCGCGCGGAGCTGGCCGAGCTGCTCGGTTCGATCACCCCGCTTCCGGCGACGGTGCCGTTCCTGTCCACAGTGACCGGTGGCTGGCTGGGCACCACCGCGCTCGACGCGGACTACTGGTTCCGCAACCTGCGCCAGACCGTGGAACTGGAGAAGGCGACCCGGGTGCTGGCGGACGACGGGTTCCGGGTCTTCGTGGAGACCAGCCCGCATCCGGTGCTGACCCTCGCGCTCCAGGAAACCCTGGCCGCACAGGAAGTTTCCGCGACGGTCGTGGGTTCTTTGCGACGGGATGACGGTGCCGCCCAACGGTTCTTCGCGTCGCTCGCGGAGGCGCACGTCCACGGTATGCCGGTCGACTGGGGCGCGTTGTTCTCGGGCCGCCGGGTAGACCTGCCGACGTATGCGTTCCAGCACGAGCGGTACTGGCCGGAAGTCGCGTCGGTCGCCGCGCCGTCCTTCGCCGACGACCGGTTCTGGGAAAGCGTCGAGGCAGAAGACCCGGCGCAGCTCGGCACCCTGCTGGAGGTGGACGAGACCGCGCTCAAGTCCGTCTTGCCCGCGTTGCGGTCTTGGCGCGAACGAAGCCGTCAAAAGTCCACTGTGGACAGCTGGCGGTACCGGGTGGAATGGCGTCCTGTCGCTGAAACCACGGCGAATCCGCTGTCGGGTAGCTGGCCGGTGCTCGTGCCTTCGGGACACGAGGACAGCGAGCTGGTGACGGCAGTGCTGGGCGCGCTGTCCGCGCACGGGGCCAGGACAACCCCAGTGGTGGTCGACGCGACGGAACTGGACCGGGTAACGCTCGCCGATCGGCTCAGCAGCGTGCTCGACGCGGAGCCGCCTGCGGGTGTGCTGTCGCTGCTCGCGTTCGCCGAAGGACACCATCCGCAGCATCGAGTGGAACTCGGCCTCGCGGCGACCGCGCTCGCGGTCCAAGCGCTCGCCGACGCCGGAGTGAAAGCGCGCCTGTGGTGCGTGACGCACGGCGCGGTGTCCACCAGCGCGACGGAGCCGTTGCCCCATCCGCTGCAGGCGCAGGTCTGGGGTCTGGGCCGGGTGGTCGCACTGGAGTACCCGGACAGCTGGGGTGGATTGATCGATCTGCCCGCCGTGTTCGACCAGCGCGCCCGGGATCAGTTCGCGAACCTGCTCGCTGGCGACCCGGTCGAGGACGAGGTCGCGGTGCGGCTGTCGGGGACGTTCGCGCGCAGGCTGGTACGGGTGCCTGAACGGGAAACCGAGCCCGTGGTGCGCTGGGAGCCGCGCGGAACCGTGCTGATCACCGGAGGCACCGGTGCGCTCGGCTCGCGGGTCGCGCGTTCGCTGGCCCGCGACGGCGCGGAACACCTCGTGCTGACCAGCCGGAGCGGTCCGGACGCCGCCGGTGCGGCCGAGTTGTGCGCTGAACTGGAAGGACTGGGTGCCCGGGTGACTGTCGCCGCGTGCGACGTGGCCGACCGGGCGGCGCTCGCGGCCCTGTTGGACGAGCATTCTGACGTCCGTGCCGTCGTGCACACCGCCGGTGCGGTCGCGATGGCTCCGCTGGCCGAGACCAGTCTCGCCGAGTTCGCCGAGGTGCTGGCCGCCAAGGTCGACGGCGCGATCAACCTCGACGCGCTCCTCGGCGAACGGGAGCTGGACGCGTTCGTGCTGTTCTCCTCCAACGCGGGTGTGTGGGGCAGCGGCGGCCAAGGCGCCTACGCGGCCGCCAACGCGTTCCTGGACGCGCTCGCCCAAGCGCGGCGCGACCGCGGTCAGGTGGCGACGTCGATCGCGTGGGGTGCGTGGGGCGAAACCGGCATGGCGGCGGAACGCTCGGCCGAGGAGCAGTTGCGCCGACGCGGTGTCCTCCCGATGTCTCCAGACCTCGCGCTCGACGCGTTGCGGCAGGCCGTGGCCCGGGACGAGACGTTCCTGGCGGTCGCCGATGTCGATTGGGAACGCTTCGTGCCGCGCTTCACCTCGGCCCGGCGTCGGCCGCTGCTGGACGAACTGCCGGACGCGCAGCGAATCCTCGCCGCCGCCGAGCCGTCCGGGCCTGACACCGACGGCGCCGGTTCGCTCGCGAGCCAGCTGGCGACGATGGCTCCGGGCGAGCAGGAAGAACTGCTGCTGGACCTGGTGCGCTCGACGGTGGCGGCCGTCCTCGGACATCGCGGGCAGGACTCGGTCGATCCCGAGCTGGCGTTCAAGGACCAGGGATTCGACTCGCTCACCGCGGTCGATTTGCGCAACCGGTTGAGTGCGGCCACCGGCCTCGCGCTTCCGGTGACCGTCGTGTTCGACCAGCCGACCCCGAACGCGCTCGCCCGGCTGCTCCGTGCCGAGCTGGCCGGCGACCCGGAGCAGGCAGTCGAGGCGGAGCTGGACCGGCTGGCGGACGCCGTCGCCGCGCTGGCGAGCAATGCCGGCCAACGCGAAACCGCACGGGCGCGCCTGACCGCGTTGCTGCGCACGCTGGACGACGGCACGCAGACCCGCGAGCTTTCCGCCGCCGAACTCCTGGAATCCGCCTCGGACGAGGAGGTTTTCGATTTCGTCGACAACGAGCTCAGCTGACCAGCAGACGCAGCCGACCCCGGACAAGGCAGGGTTCCATGTCGAATGACGGCAAACTCCGCGAGTACCTCAAGCGAGTGGCCGCGGATCTCCACGACACTCGCCGGCAGCTGCGCGAGCTGCGCGAAAGCGAGCACGAACCGATCGCCATCGTCGGGCTCGGCTGCCGCCTTCCCGGCGCGCGGACCCCGGAGGAATTCTGGGCGTTGCTGCGCGAGGGCCGGGACGCGCTCACCGGGTTCCCGGACGATCGCGGCTGGGACGTCGAGGAGCTTTACGATCCGGACCCGGACCGCTCCGGGAAGTCCTACGTCCGCACCGGCGGCTTCGTCGACGGCGCCACCGAGTTCGACGCCGGGTTCTTCGGGATCAGCCCGCGCGAGGCACTGGCGATGGATCCGCAGCAGCGGTTGCTGCTGGAGACGTCGTGGGAGGTGTTCGAGCGGGCGGGGATCGCGCCGGAGTCGTTGCGGGGCAGCACGACCGGAGTGTTCATCGGTGCCGGGCACTCCGGCTACGACAACGGGTTCGCCGGGAACTCGGAGGCTGACGGCCATGTGCTGACCGGCAGTTCGGGCGCGGTCTCCTCCGGGCGGTTGTCGTACGTGTACGGGTTCGAAGGCCCGGCGGTCACCGTGGACACGGCTTGTTCGTCTTCTCTGGTGGCGTTGCATCTGGCGGTGCGGTCGCTGCGGTCCGGCGAATGCTCGCTGGCGCTGGCTGGCGGGGCGACGGTGATCTCGACTCCCGCTGCGTTCGTGGAGTTCTCCCGGCAGCGCGGTCTGGCTCAGGACGGCCGGTGCAAACCGTTCGCCGAGGCTGCGGACGGCACCGGGTTCTCCGACGGAGCGGGCCTGTTGCTGGTCGAGCGGTTGTCGGACGCACAGCGCAACGGGCACGAAGTGCTCGCCGTGGTGCGGGGTTCCGCAGTGAACCAGGATGGCGCTTCGAATGGGCTGACGGCTCCGAACGGTCCTTCGCAGCAGCGAGTGATCCGGGCGGCGCTGGAGAACGCTGGCCTCGAATTGTCCGATGTGGACGCTGTCGAGGCACACGGCACCGGCACGAAGCTGGGTGATCCGATCGAGGCGCAGGCCTTGCTCGCGACCTACGGGAAAGACCGGGAGCAGCCGTTGTGGCTGGGCTCGGTGAAGTCCAACATCGGGCACACCCAGTCCGCGGCCGGGGCGGCGGGCGTGATCAAGATGGTTCTCGCGCTGCGGCACGGGATGTTGCCGAAGAGCCTGAACATCGATGCTCCATCGTCCAAAGTGGATTGGTCGGCGGGCACGGTCCGGCTGCTGACCGAGGCGGTTTCCTGGCCGGAGGCGGAGCGTCCGCGCCGGGCGGCGGTGTCGGCGTTCGGAGTCGGCGGGACCAACGCGCACGTGATCGTGGAGCAGCCTCCGGCGCCGGAGGCCGGGGAGCCGGGCCGGGCGATGGACGTGGTGCCGTGGGTGTTGTCCGCGAAGAACGACGCCGCGTTGCGGGAACAGGCGGAACGGCTCGCGGAGCACGTTCGTGCGCGGCCGGAGCTGCGGCCGGTGGACGTGGCGTTTTCGCTGGCGATTGGTCGATCGGCGTTGGAGCGCCGGGCCGCGGTGGTGGCTGGCGACCGGGCCGGGCTGCTGACTGCGCTGTCCGCGGTGTCCGGGGGAACAGTGGCGACGCGGGGGCGGACGGCGGTTCTGTTCTCTGGTCAGGGTTCTCAGCGGGCTGGGATGGGGCGGGAGCTTTCGCGGTCTTTCCCGGTGTTCGCGCGGGTTTTCGCTGAGGTCTGCGACGAACTGGATCGGCATCTTGCTTCGCCGGTGCGAGAGGCGCTGTGGGGCGACGATCCGGCTCTGGTCGACGAGACTGGAGTGGCGCAGCCTGGGCTTTTTGCGTTCGAGGTGGCGTTGTTCCGATTGTTCGAGTCTTGGGGTGTCACGCCGGATTTCGTGGGTGGGCATTCGATTGGTGAGCTGGCTGCGGCGCATGTGGCTGGTGTGTTGTCGCTGGGAGATGCGGCGCGGTTGGTGGCGGCGCGGGGTCGGTTGATGCAGGCGTTGCCCGCTGGTGGCGTGATGGTGGCGGTGCAGGCGTCTGAGGACGAGGTGCAGCCGGGCCCGGGCGTGTCGATCGCGGCGGTGAACGGGCCGAGTTCGGTGGTGCTCTCCGGTGACGAGGAGGCGGTCTCGGCGGTCGTCGCGCAGTGGGAGGGCCGCCGGGTCAAGCGGTTGCGGGTGAGTCACGCGTTTCATTCGCATCTGATGGACGGGATGCTGGACGAGTTTCGCGCGGTGGCTGAGGGAATCGAGTTCGGTAAGCCGCGGATTCCGGTCGTGTCGAATCTGACTGGTGAGCTGGTGTCGGAGTTTTCGGCGGATTACTGGGTGCGGCATGTGCGGGCCACGGTGCGGTTCTGCGACGGAGTCCGGGCGCTGGAAGCCAAGGGAGCCGCCAAATTCTTGGAGATCGGCCCCACCAGCGCACTGACCCCGATGGTCCAGGAGTGCCTGACCGCGGACGCTGCCCTGGTCACGGCGATGCGGAAGGACCGGTCCGAAACCCAGGCAGCGGTCGAGGCGGTCGCTGCGCTCCACCAGAACGGCACCCCGGTGGACTGGCACCAGTTCTTCGCCGGAACCGGTGCGCGGCGGGTCGACTTGCCGACCTACGCCTTCCAGCGCCGTCGGTACTGGCCGCGGGCGACCGGTGCGGCCGGCGATGTGCGTCCGTTCGGCCTGGTTCCGGCGGAGCACCCGTTGCTGGGCGCGGCCGTGCGGCTCCCGGAGTCGGAGGAAACCGTCTTCACCGGACGGCTGTCCGCGGAAACCCAGCCGTGGCTGGCCGACCACGTGGTGCTCGGCAGCACGGCGGTGCCGGGGACGGTGCTGGTCGAGCTGGCGGCCTGCGCCGGTGACCGGGTCGGCGGCGGAGTGCTGGAGGAACTCGTCCTAGAGGCGCCGCTGGTACTGCCGGAGCGCGGCGGGGTGCGGATCCAGGTGGTGGTCGGTGCGGAGGAAGCGGGTCGTCGGCCGGTCGGCGTGCATTCAGCGCAGGCAGACGGCGAACTCGGCGCGAACTGGACACGGCACGCCACCGGGGTGCTGACCGCGAGCGCTCCGGAACCGGCGGCGGGCGTTGGTGCCTGGCCACCGGCGAACGCCACTCCGCTCGACGTCGGGGACGCCTACCAGCGGCTGTCTGACGCGGGGCTCGACTACGGTCCCGCCTTCCAGGGGCTGACGGCGGCCTGGCGGCGCGAGGACGAACTGTTCGCGGAGGTCCGCGCACCTGAAGGGGTGGAAGCGAAATCCTTCGGCCTGCATCCCGCGCTGCTCGACGCCGCCCTGCACGTGACTGCCCTCGTCGGCGAGTCCGAGCAGACGTTGATTCCCTTTGCCTGGAGCGGGATTATCCGGTACGCGACGGGTGCGTCCGCACTTCGGGTGCGGATCGCCAAGACCGGGCAGGACGAGGTGTCGGTCGAGCTCGCCGACGACAGCGGCGCACCGGTGGCCACGGTGCGGTCGCTGACCTCGCGTCCGATCTCCGCGGAGGCACTGCGGGCCGCGCGTCCGGACGGCGACAGTTCGCTGTTCAGTCTCAAGTGGACAGAGGTGTCAGCCGCGCCGGATCCGGGAAGGCCGCGGTGGGCGGTGTCCGGTCCTGATTGCGGTCTGCTCGACGGGCTCGACGCCGAGCGGTACCGCGACCTGGCCTCGATCGCGGAGGCCGAGCCGCCGGAAGTGGTGTTCGTCGAATCCTCGCCGGGTGCCACGGCGAGTGCGGCCACCGCGGCTGTCCTCGCGGTTCTCCAGTCCTGGCTGGCCGAAGAACGGCTCGCGGCCTCGCGTCTTGTCGTGGTGACGCGGGGTGCGGTCGCTGTCGAGACGGACGCGGGAGTGGACGATCTCGCCGGAGCGGCGGTCTGGGGCTTGGTGCGCTCCGCACAGGCCGAGCATCCGGACCGATTCACCCTGCTGGACCTCGACGACCAGGTCAGCTCCCTCGACCTGCTGCCTGCCGCGCTGGCTCTTGACGAGCCGCAGCTCGCGTTGCGGGACGGCGTCGTGCGAGTGCCGAGGCTGGAACGGGCATCCGCGGCCTCGGGAAACACCGGTTTCGCGCCGGAGGGCACCGTGCTCGTCACTGGCGGCACGGGAGCTTCGGGCAGCGCGGTGGCGCGGCATTTGGCGGCCCAGCACGAGATCCGGCATCTGCTGCTGCTCAGCAGGCAGGGCACCGATGCGCCAGGTGCCAAGGAACTGGCCGACGAACTAGCCGAATCCGGTGCCACGGTGACGATCGCCGCCTGCGACACCACCGACCGGCACGCACTCGCGAACGTGCTGGAGAAGATCCCGGACGAGCATCCGCTGACCGGCATCGTGCACACCGCGGGCGTGCTCGACGACGGGGTGCTCGGCTCGCTGACCCCGGACCGTCTCGACGCGGTGCTGGGCCCGAAGATCGACACCGCGCTGAACCTGCATGAACTCACCCGCGACCGGAAACTGGGCTGCTTCGTGCTTTTCTCCTCGGCCGCCGGTGTGCTCGGCGGACCGGGGCAGGCCAACCACGCGGCCGCGAACGCGTTCCTGGACGCGCTCGCCCAGTCCCGCCGGGCGGCGGGCCTCCCGGCGGTGTCGCTGGCCTGGGGACCGTGGAACCAGACGGACGGCGAAGCCGACGTGTCCCGTGCCCAGGTCGATCCACTGTCCCTGGCCGAGGGATTGGCGCTGTTCGACACCGGGCTCACGGCCGGTTCGGCGGTGCTGGTCCCGGCCGCGCTGGAACCCGCGCGACTGCGGGCACAGGCGGGCTCGGGCACGCTTCCGGCGATGCTGCGCGGGCTGGTCCGCGGCCCGGTGCGAACCGCGCCGGGGGCCGGTGCCGCCGAAGCGGATCTGCGGCAGCGCCTGGCCGGCCGGTCCGCGGAAGAACAAGAGGCGCTGCTGATCGCTTTGGTGGCAACGCACACCGCGGCGGTGCTCGGCTACGACCCGGCGGACCCGATCGACGACACCAGGGCGTTCCAGGAGCTGGGCCTGGATTCGCTGACCGCCGTCGAACTCCGCAACCGGTTGAGCGCGGCCAGCGGGCTGCGGCTGCCGGTGACGTTGGTGTTCGACTATCCGAAGCCGTCCGTTCTGGCCCGATACCTGCGCACCGAGTTGACTGAGGCGCAGGAGCGGAACGCGCTCGGCGCCGCCCTGCAAGAACTGGACCGGCTGGAAAACACCCTCCTGACGGTCGCCGGGGACGACGGCGCCGGCCGGTCCCAGGTGACGACGCGATTGACCGCGCTGCTGGCGAAACTGTCCGGCGCGCAAGCGGATCCGGACGCCGGCTCGCTGGCGGAAAGGCTGGAGGAAGCGACGGACGACGAACTCTTCGCACTGGTCGACGGCGGCTCCGGCAGATGAGTTGTCCGCGAGGGGACCTTTCGATTCCTGTCGATTCCTGGCAAAGGGAGGTGACGGCCTCATGTCGGCCGAAGACAAGCTCCGCGAGTATCTGAAGCGGTCCATCGCCGAACTGCACGAGGCTCGCGATCAGCTGCGCGAGGCCGAGGAGAAGGACCGCGAGCCCATCGCGATCGTGGGCATGAGCTGCCGCTACGCCGGCGGCGTCCGCTCCCCGGAGGAACTGTGGGACCTCGTCGCCTCGGGCGGCGACGCGGTGTCCGGCTTCCCGCTCGACCGCGGCTGGAACGTCGCCGGTCTTTACGACCCCGAGGGGGTCCGTCCCGGGACCAGCTACACCGACCAGGGCGGCTTCCTGCACGAAGCCGGTCAGTTCGACCCGGCGTTCTTCGGCATCTCGCCGCGCGAGGCACTGGCGACCGATCCGCAACAACGGCTGTTGCTGGAGACCGGCTGGGAGGCGCTCGAACGCGGCGGGTTCGATCCGACCTCCCTCGCGGGCAGCGACACCGGGGTGTTCGTCGGGGCGACCTACCAGGGCTACGAAACGACGGGCGAACTGCACCAAGACGATGTCGCGGGACATCTGCTGACCGGCAACTCCCCGAGCGTCATCTCCGGGCGCGTCGCGTATGCCTTCGGGTTCGAGGGTCCCGCGGTGACCGTGGACACGGCTTGTTCGTCTTCGTTGGTGGCGTTGCATTTGGCGGCACAGTCGTTGCGACGCGGAGAGTGTTCGCTGGCGTTGGCCGGTGGCGTCACGGTGATGTCGACGCCTTACACCTTTGTCGAGTTCGCGCGGCAGGGCGGGCTGGCTTCGGACGGCCGGTGCAAGTCCTTCGCTGAAGGCGCTGACGGCACCGGCTGGGGCGAGGGGGTCGGGCTGCTTTTGGTGGAGCGGCTTTCCGACGCTCGGCGGAACGGGCATCCGGTGCTCGCGATAGTGCGTGGTTCCGCGGTGAACCAGGACGGTGCGTCGAATGGTTTGACGGCTCCGAACGGTCCGTCGCAGCAGCGGGTGATTCGGGCGGCGCTGGCGAGCGCCGGTCTCGGATCGTCCGATGTGGACGTGGTCGAGGCGCACGGGACTGGGACCCGGCTCGGTGATCCTATTGAGGCGCAGGCGATTCTGGCGACGTACGGGCAGGACCGGGAGCAGCCGCTGCGGCTGGGGTCGATCAAATCGAACATCGGGCACACCCAGGCGGCGGCTGGCGTGGCTGGTGTGATGAAGATGGTGCTGGCGATGCGGCACGGGATGTTGCCGAAGAGCCTGCACATCGATGCTCCGTCGTCCAATGTGGACTGGTCGGCTGGTGCGGTCGAGCTGTTGTCCGAGGCGATGCCGTGGCCGTCTTCGGAGCGTCCTCGTCGGGCGGGGGTGTCCTCGTTCGGGATCAGCGGGACTAATGCGCACGTGATCGTGGAGCAGGTTCCGGAGGAGCCTCCTGCGGAGCGCGGCCGCGAGTTGAGTGTGGTGCCGTGGGTGCTGTCGGCCAAGAACCCGGAGGCACTGCGGGAGCAGGCGCGTCGGTTGGTGTCCAGTGTGGACGATGCTTCGGCGGTGGATGTGGGCTGGTCGCTGGCGACCACCCGGGCGGCGTTGGAGTGCCGGGCGGCGGTGGTGGGCACCAGCCGGGACGAGTTGCTGGCGGGTGTTGCCGAATTAGGCGAGGGCCGCGGTTCCGTGGGAGTCGCGGCCAAGGGTCGGACGGCGTTTTTGTTCTCTGGTCAGGGTTCTCAGCGGGCCGGGATGGGTCGGGAGCTGGTCGACGCTTTCCCGGTGTTCGCGCAGGCTTTCGACGAGGTGTGCGCGGAGCTGGACCAGCATCTCGCTTCACCGGTGCGGGATGTGGTGTGGGGCGACGATCCGGGGTTGGTGGATCGGACGGAGTTCGCTCAGCCGGGGCTGTTCGCGTTTGAGGTGGCGTTGTTCCGCCTGCTGGAGTCTTGGGGTGTTACGCCGGATTTCGTGGGCGGGCATTCGATTGGCGAACTCGCTGCGGCGCACGTTGCTGGTGTGCTGTCGCTGGGAGATGCGGCGCGGTTGGTGGCGGCGCGGGGTCGGTTGATGCAGGCGTTGCCCGCTGGTGGCGTGATGGTGGCGGTGCAGGCGTCCGAGGATGAGATCGAGCTTGAGTCCGGTGTGTCTGTCGCGGCGGTGAATGGTCCGCGTTCGGTCGTGCTCTCTGGCGACGAGGAGGCGGTGTCGCGGTGGGAGTCGAAGGGGCTGCGGACTAAGCGGTTGCGGGTGAGCCACGCGTTCCATTCGCACCTGATGGACGGGATGCTGAACGAGTTTCGCGCGGTGGCTGAAGGGATCGAGTTCGGCAAGCCGCGAATCCCGGTCGTGTCGAATCTGACTGGCGAGCTGGTCGAGGAGTTTTCGGCGGATTACTGGGTGCGGCATGTGCGGGACACGGTGCGGTTCTGCGACGGCGTACGCGCGCTGGAAGCCAAGGGAGCGAACAGGTTCCTGGAGGTAGGACCGTCGAGCGCGTTGGTCCCGATGATCGACGAATCTCTCGACGCCGACGCCACGGTGGTCGCGGCGGTGCGGAAAGACCGCCCTGAAGCCCAGTCCGTGGTCGAGGCTGTCGCCACGCTGCACGCGAACGGTGCCACCGTGGACTGGAAACAGTACTTCGAGGGCACGGGCGCGCGCCGAATCGACCTGCCCACCTATGCCTTCCAGCGGCAACGCTACTGGCTGGAACCTCCCGAGCAGGCTCCCGACGCCGTGGACACGGTGGAAAGCAGCTTCTGGACGGCAGTCGAACGCCAGGACGCCGCTGCGGTCTCGTCGGTACTGGCGATCGACGGCGCTCCCGAGCAGGAGTCGCTGACCGCCTTGCTGCCCGCGTTGTCGTCCTGGCACCAGCGGCATCGCACGCAGTCGACCCTCGACCAGTGGCGGTACGAGGTGACCTGGAAGCCCGCGAGCGAGCTGCCGGTGAAGCCGCTGACCGGGACCTGGCTCGTGGTACTGCCATCGAGGCTGCCCGCCGACGACTGGCCGGACACCTTGGGCAAGGAACTGACCGGCCGCGGCGCGCAGGTGCGCACGCTGACGTTATCCGGTGGCGACGACCGCGAGACAATCGCGGCCAGGCTGACCGAATCGGCCGCCGACACTCCGGTGAGCGGCATCGTTTCCCTGCTGGCCCTCGATGAAACCCCGCAGCCGGGGTTGCCGTCGGTGCCGGACGGTCTCGCCGCGACCTTGGGGCTGGCGCAGGCCGCCGGGAAGATCGCGGGCGAGCCACGGATCTGGAGTGTCACCCGGGACGCCGTGGTCGTCGGCGGGCCGGACCGGCTGAGCAACCCGGTCCAGGCGCAGGTCTGGGGCCTCGGCCGGGTGGTGGCGCTGGAACACGCGGAACGCTGGGGCGGTCTCGTGGACCTGCCGGAGACAGTCGACGCCCGCGCGGTCGCCCGTCTCGTTGACGTTGTGGCTGGGGCCGGTGACGAGAATCAGCTGGCGGTCCGTGACTCCGGGGTGTTCGTTCGCAGGCTGCGGCGCGCACGACCGGACGACGCCGCTGTCGAGTGGACTCCCGGCCCGGGCACCGTGCTGATCACCGGCGGCACTGGGGCGCTCGGGGCTCGCATCGCGCGGTGGCTGGCCCGCCGGGGTGCCGAACACCTGGTGCTGACCAGCCGCCGGGGCCGCGAGGCCGCCGGGATCGCCGAGCTGGAAGCCGAACTGAACGAGCTGGGCGCCCGGGTGACGGTCGCCGCGTGCGACGCCGCCGACCGCGAGGCGCTGGCAGCGTTGCTGGCCGGGATTCCCGGCGAGTTCCCGCTGACCGGCGTCGTGCACGCGGCGGGCGTCCTCGACGACGGGGTGCTGGAATCCCTTGCCCCGGAACGGCTCGGCACGGTCTTGCGCCCGAAGGCGGACGCCGCGCTGAACCTGCACGAACTCACCCGGGACCGCGAGCTGGGGATGTTCGTGATGTTCTCCTCGATCGTCGGCGTGGTGGGCAGCGCCGGGCAGGCCAACTACGCGGCGGCGAACGCTTACCTGGACGCGCTCGCCGAGCAGCGGCGGGCGCTGGGGTTGGCCGCGACCGCGGTCGCCTGGGGCCCCTGGGCGGACGGCGGCATGGCCGCGGGCAGCGACGCCGTGACCGACCGGCTGCGGCGCGGCGGGGTACCGCCGATGTCGCCGGAGCTGGCCATCACGGCGTTGGAACGCGCGGTGGCACGGGGAACGGCCTCGGTGACGGTCGCGGACATCGACTGGGAGCTCCTGACTCCCGCGTTGATCGCGGCCGGGCCCAATCCGCAGTTCAGCGATCTGGCCGAGTTCCGCCGGGCGGCGGAGGAGACCCGGACCGAGGTCGCCGACGAATCTTCGTTGCGGGACCGGCTCGCCGGAATGCCCGCCGGCGACCGGCTCGACGTCCTGCTCGCTCTGGTGCGGGAAAAGACCGCGAAGGTGCTCGGCTATCCGTCGGCGGACCGCGTCGAACCGGAGCGCGCGTTCGGCGATCTCGGCTTCGACTCGCTGACCGCGGTGGAATTCCGGAACGCGCTGGGCACGGCGACCGGGATCCGGGTCCCGGCCACGGTGGTGTTCGACTACCCGACGCCGAGCGCGGTTTCCGGGTACCTGCTGGGCGAACTGGTCGGGGACGACTCCGCGGGAAACCGGCTCGGCGCCGAGCTGGACCGGCTCGAATCCGCCTTGTTCGCCTCCGCCGTCAGCGGACCGGAGAGCACCGAGATCACCGCCCGGCTGCAGAACCTGCTTGCTCGCTGGAAGGAAAGCCACGACCAGGCCGCCGCCGGGGAGGACATCGCCTCGGCCACCAAGGACGAGCTGTACGAGATTCTGCAGAAGGAATTCGGCCGCGCCTGAGCACGGCGCCCGCGAACCCTCCCTGACTTCGACGAGGAGTTTTACCGATGGGGAATGACCAGGAGTTGCTCGATCACCTCAAGTGGGTGATGGGCGAGCTCAGGCAGTCTCGGGAGCGGCTGCGCGAGGTCGAGGACAAGGCGCGGGAGCCGATCGCGATCGTCGGGATGGCCTGTCGTTTCCCTGGCGGGGTCGCCTCGCCGGACGACCTGTGGCGGATGCTCGCCGACGGAGCGGACGGGATTTCCGGGTTTCCGGAGGACCGCGGCTGGGACCCGGCGGATTTCTATCACCCCGAGGGCGGGTTCCTGTCCGGTGCGGGTGAGTTCGATCCCGCGTTCTTCGGGATCAGCCCGCGCGAGGCGATGGCGATGGATCCGCAGCAGCGGCTGGTGCTGGAAACGTCGTGGGAGGCAATCGAGCGGGCCGGGATCGCGCCGGATTCGTTGCGGGGCAGCGCGACCGGGGTGTTCGCGGGCACGAACGGCCAGGACTACCTGTACCGGGTGGGCGGCGAAGCCCCGCCGGAAAGCCAAGCCCATCTGGGAACCGGCAACGCGGCGAGCGTGCTGTCCGGACGGGTTTCGTATTTCTTCGGCTTTGAAGGCCCCGCGGTCACGGTGGACACGGCGTGTTCGTCGTCGTTGGTGGCGCTGCATCTTGCCGTGCAGTCGTTGCGCGCCGGGGAGTGTTCGCTGGCGTTAGCCGGTGGCGTGACGGTTTTGTCGACGCCCGCGATTTTCGAGGAGTTCGCGCGGCAGGGCGGGTTGGCTTCGGACGGTCGCTGCAAGTCGTTCTCCGAGGCGGCGGACGGCGCGGGGTTCTCCGAGGGCGTCGGAATCCTTTTGGTGGAGCGGTTGTCGGACGCGCAGCGCAACGGGCATCAGGTGCTCGCGGTGGTGCGCGGCAGTGCGGTGAATCAGGACGGCGCGTCGAATGGATTGACCGCGCCGAATGGTCCTTCGCAACAGCGGGTGATTCGGGCGGCGCTGGCCAACGCGGGTCTCGGTATGTCTGATGTGGACGCTGTCGAGGCGCACGGTACTGGGACGACTTTGGGCGACCCGATTGAAGCCCAGGCGTTGCTGGCGACTTACGGCCAGGGGCGCGAGCGGCCGTTGTGGCTGGGTTCGGTGAAGTCGAACATCGGACACACTCAGGCGGCTGCGGGTGTCGCCGGGGTGATGAAGATGGTTTTGGCGATGCGGCATGGGGTGTTGCCGAAGAGTTTGCATGTTGATGAGCCGTCGTCGCATGTGGACTGGTCGGACGGTGCGGTCGAGCTGCTGGCCGAGTCGCGGCCGTGGCCGGAGGCGGACCAGCCTCGTCGCGCTGGGGTGTCGGCGTTCGGGATCAGCGGGACCAACGCGCACGTGATCGTGGAGCAGGCTCCCGAGGAGACTGTTGCGGAGCCTGGCCGTGAGCTGGGTGTGGTGCCTTGGGTGTTGTCGGCGAGGAATCCGGAGGCGTTGCGGGAGCAGGCGCGTCGGCTGGTGTCCAGTGTGGACGATGCTTCGCCGGTGGATGTGGGCTGGTCGCTGGCGACCACCCGGGCCGCGCTGGAGTACCGGGCAGCAGTGGTGGGCGCCGACCGGGACGAATTGCTCACGGGCGTCGCCGCGCTGGCTGAGGGCCGCGGTGTCACTGGGATGGCGGCTAAGGGCCGGACGGCTTTTGTCTTTTCCGGCCAGGGTTCTCAGCGGGCCGGGATGGGTCGGGAGCTGGTCGAGGCTTTCCCAGTGTTCGCGCAAGCTTTCACCGAGGTGTGCGACGAGTTGGATCGGCACCTCGACGCTCCCGTGCGGGATGTGGTGTGGGGCGACGACCCGGGTCTGGTGGATGAGACCGGGGTGGCGCAGCCGGGGCTGTTCGCGTTTGAAGTGGCGTTGTTCCGGTTGTTCGAGTCCTGGGGCGCGACCCCTGACTTTGTCGGCGGACACTCCATCGGCGAGCTGGCTGCCGCGCATGTGGCTGGTGTTTTGTCGTTGGCGGATGCGGCGAAGTTGGTCGCGGCGCGAGGACGGCTGATGCAGGCGTTGCCCGCTGGCGGCGTGATGCTCGCGGTGCAGGCGTCTGAGGACGAGGTGCAACCGGGCCCGGGAGTGTCGATCGCGGCAGTGAACGGGCCGGATTCGGTGGTGCTCTCCGGCGACGAAGAGGCGGTGTCGCGGTGGGAGTCGAAGGGGCCGCGGACTAAGCGGCTGCGGGTGAGCCACGCGTTCCATTCGCATCTCATGGACGGGATGCTGGAGGAATTCCGCGCGGTGGCGGAGGGAATCGAGTTCGGCCAGCCGCGGATTCCGGTGGTCTCGAACTTGACCGGTGAGCTGGTGTCGGAGTTTTCCGCCGACTACTGGGTGCGTCACGTCCGGGACACCGTGCGGTTCTACGACGGCGTCCGCGCGCTGGAAGCCAGTGGGGTCACCAGGTTTGTCGAGATCGGTCCGTCCAGCACGCTGACCGCGATGATCCAGGACTGCCTGGCCGCCGACGCGGTGCTGGTCCCCGCGATGCGGAAGAACCGGCCCGAACCGCAGTCGGCGGTCGAGGCTGTCGCTGCACTGCACGTCCACGGCACTCCGGTGGACTGGCACCAGTTCTTCGAGGGCACCGGCGCGCGGCGAATCGACCTGCCCACCTACGCCTTCCAGCGGCAGAGCTACTGGCTGGAGCCGGTGAAGCGGAACCAGGACAGTGTGTCCACTGTGGACCAGTGGCGGTACCGGATCACCTGGAAACCGCTCACTCCCGCCCCAGCGGAAACCATCTCGGACACCTGGCTGGTCCTCGTTCCCGAGGGCCAGCCGGAAGACTGGACGGCAGGACTCCCCGCGCGCCGTCTGGTGGTTTCCGCGACGGACGCTCCCGACGTGCTTGCCGATCAGCTGCGGCAGGCCATCGCCGAGGGACCGGTGACGGGCGTCCTGTCACTGCTGGCGCTCGACGAACAACCGCTGCCGGGCTACCCGGAGGTCCCTGCGGGTCTGGCGGCGACGGTCGCTCTTGCCCAGGCCCTGACCACCATCGGCAGCGACGCGCGGCTGTGGGCAGTGACCCGGGGTGCGGTGTCGGTCGGCCGCGGAGACACCGTGTCCAGCACCGCGCAAGCGGCGGTGTGGGGCCTCGGCCGCGTGGCGGCGCTGGAACATCCGCAGCTGTGGGGCGGTCTGGTCGATCTGCCCGACCGGGTGGACGAGCCGGTGCTCGCGCACCTGAACGCGGTGCTGTCCGGTGAAGAGGACCAGGTGGCGATCCGCGCGGACGGGGTGTTCGGGCGGCGGCTGGAGCGCGCCGAAGCCCCGGCCGACAGCGATCGCTGGGTCCCGCGAGGCACCGCGCTGGTGACCGGCGGCACGGGTGCGCTCGGCGCGCGCGTGGCGCGATGGCTGGCGGCTCAGGGCGTCGAGCATCTGGTGCTGACCAGCCGTCGGGGGCGCGAGGCTCCCGGCGCGGCTGAGCTGGAAGCCGAGCTGACCGCGTTGGGCGCCCGGGTGACGATCGCAGCGTGCGACGTGGCTTCCCGCGCCGCGGTGGAAGACCTGCTGGCCCAATTCCCGGTGACGGCCGTCGTGCACGCGGCGGGCGCGCCGGACTCGACGCCGTTCACCGAGAGCACCCCGGCGAACCTCCAAGAGGTACTGGCCGCCAAGGTGCGCGGCGCGGCGAACCTCGACGAACTCCTCGGCGACCGGCAGCTGGACGCCTTCGTCGTGTTCTCGTCGATCGCCGCGGTGTGGGGCAGCGGCAACCAGGCGGCCTACGCGGCGGCCAACGCGTTCCTGGACGCCCTTGTCGAGCAGCGCCGGGACCGTGGCCTCGCTGGCACCGCAGTGGCCTGGGGGCCGTGGGCGGGCGGCGGAATGGTCAACGCGGAAGGGGCCGTCCAGCTGCGCCGTCGCGGGCTGGCGCCGATGGCGCCCGGCCGCACGATCGCGGCGCTGCAGCAGGCGCTGGAGTCGGCGGACGCGTCCGTGGCGATCGCCGACGTGGACTGGGAGTTGTTCGCCCCGTCGTTCACGTCCGGCCGTCCCAGCCCGCTGCTGTCCGACCTGCCGGAAGTGCGGCAGGTGCTGACGGAACCGGCCGCCGGTTCCGGTTCCTCGCCGCTCGCCGGACGACTCGCCGGGTTGACCGCGGGCGAACAGGACAGCGTGCTGCTGGAGCTGGTGCGCACCGAAACCGCGAAGGTGCTCGGGCATCCCGGTCCGGGCAGCGTCGATCCCGCGCGGCCGTTCCGCGAACTCGGCTTCGACTCCCTGATGGCGGTCGAGTTCCGCAACGGGCTCGCCGCGGAGACCGGCGTCCGGCTGCCCTCCACTGTCGTCTTCGACCACCCGACCCCCACCGCGGTCGCCGCTTGCCTCCGCGAAGAAGTCCTGGGCGGGGAAGAGCAGGTCGTGGCACCGGTGGTGACGGTTGCCGCGCAGGACGAACCGATCGCGATCGTCGGCATGGCCTGCCGTCTGCCGGGCGGGGTGGCCACGCCGGACGACCTGTGGCGGCTGGTCGCCGACGGTGTCGACGCCATCAGCGAGTTCCCCGTCGACCGCGGCTGGGATCTCGACGCGCTCTACCACCCGGCCCCGGAACACCAGGGCACCAGCTACACGCGCGCCGGCGGCTTCCTCTCTGACGCCGCCGAATTCGATCCGGGCCTGTTCGCCATCTCGCCGCGGGAAGCCCTCGCGATGGACCCGCAGCAGCGGCTGCTCCTCGAAACGGCGTGGGAAACGTTCGAACAGGCCGGAATCGACCCGCGGTCCCTGCGGGGCAGCCGGGCCGGGGTCTTCGTGGGCTCCGGGTACTCGGGTTACGGACACGCCGCCGGCACCACAGCCGACGAGGTGGCCGGCCACCTGCTGACCGGGATCGCGACCAGCGTGCTGTCCGGACGGCTCTCGTACGTCTTCGGACTCGAGGGCCCGGCGGTCACAGTGGACACCGCCTGCTCGTCGTCGCTATACGCCCTGCATATGGCCGCGCAATCGCTGCGGTCCGGGGAATGCACGCTCGCGCTGGCGGGCGGGGTCACGGTGATGTCGACCCCAGGGACGTTTGTCGAGTTCTCCCGGCAGCGCGGCTTGGCTGCGGACGGCCGGTGCAAGCCGTTCGCGGCGGCCGCCGACGGCACCGGCTGGAGCGAGGGCGTCGGGCTGCTCTTGGTGGAGCGTTTGTCGGACGCCCGGCGTAACGGGCATGAAGTGCTGGCTGTGCTGCGCGGCAGTGCGGTGAACCAGGATGGTGCTTCGAATGGGCTGACGGCTCCGAACGGTCCGTCGCAGCAGCGGGTGATCCGGGCTGCGCTGGCCAATGCCGGGCTGAAACCGTCCGATGTGGACGCCGTCGAAGCGCACGGGACGGGCACGAAGCTCGGTGATCCCATTGAGGCGCAGGCGTTGCTGGCGACTTACGGAAAAGATCGGGAACAGCCGTTGTGGCTGGGATCGATCAAGTCGAACATCGGGCACACTCAGGCGGCGGCGGGCGTCGCCGGGGTGATGAAGATGATTCTGGCGATGCGGCACGGGGTTTTGCCGAAGAGCCTGCACATCGACGAACCGTCACCGCACGTGGACTGGTCCGCCGGCGCGGTGGAACTGCTGGCCGAGTCCAGGGAATGGCCGGACGGAAACCGCCCGCGGCGGGCAGCGGTGTCGTCCTTCGGGATCAGCGGCACCAACGCGCACGTGATCCTGGAACAAGGCGAGGAAACCGGCGGCGGCGAGCCGGACCGTACGCCGCGCGACCTGCCGTGGGTGCTGTCCGGCAAGGACCGCTCCGCGTTGCGTGCACAGGCCGAACGGCTCGCCGCGCACATCCGGGCCAACCCGGCTCTGCACCCGGCGGACGTCGCGTACTCGTTGGCGACCGGCCGGGCGGGGTTGGAACACCGGGCGGTCGTCTTCGGCGACGAGTATTTGTCCGAAGTGGACACGCTCGCCGAGGGTGGGACCGTTGCGGTGGAGGGGATCGCTGTCGCGGGCAAGACGGCTTTCCTGTTCGCGGGTCAAGGCGCGCAACGGCTCGGGATGGGACGTGAGCTGTACCGGACCTATCCGGGCTACGCCGAAGCCTTCGACGACGTCTGCGCCCGGCTCGACCGGCACCTTGGACGGCCGCTGCGCGAGATCATGTTCGCTGAGGACGGCTCGGCGGAGGCCGGGTTGCTGGACCAGACCGAGTACACCCAGCCCGCGTTGTTCGCGGTCGAGGTCGCGTTGGCCCGGTTGCTCGAATCCTGGGGCGTGACCCCGGATTTCGTCGGCGGCCACTCGATCGGCGAGCTGGCTGCGGCGCACGTGGCCGGAGTGCTGTCGCTGGACGACGCGGCACGGCTGGTGGCGGCGCGGGGCCGGTTGATGCAGGAACTTCCCGGGGGCGCGATGGCCGCCGTCGAGGCTGCCGAAGCCGAGGTGCTTCCGCTGCTGGCCGGTCGGGAAGCGGCGATCGCCGCGGTGAACGCTCCCGGCTCGGTCGTGGTGTCCGGGGAAGAGAGCGCGGTCCAGGAGGTCGTGGAGTACTGGCAGGCCCGGGGCCGCCAGGCGAAACGGCTGCGGGTGAGCCACGCGTTCCACTCGCCGCTGATGGACGGGATGCTGGCGGAGTTCCGCCGCGTCGCGGAAACCGTCGAGTACCGCGCGCCGCGCATCCCGGTGGTGTCCAATGTGTCCGGTCAGCTGGTTTCCGAGTTCTCGGCGGAGTACTGGGTTCAGCACGTGCGCGCCGCCGTGCGGTTCAGCGACGGAGTGCGGGCTCTCGAATCCGCTGGGGTCTCGCGGTTTGTCGAGATCGGCCCGAGCAGTGTGCTGTCCGCGATGGTCCAGGACTCCCTGGCCGGGGACGACGCGGTCCTGATCCCGTTGTCGCGCAAGGACCGGACGGAAGGGCGAGCGCTCACCGAAGCGGTCGCGGGCCTGTTCGCGGCGGGCTGCCCGGTGGACTGGACGGCCTTCTTCGCGGGAACGGGCGCCCGCCGGGTGCCGTTGCCGACGTACGCCTTCCAACGGCGGCGTTACTGGCTCGGCGGATCGCCGGGCACTGGAGAGGCGCGTCAGCTGGGGCTGGCGTCGGCGGAGCATCCGCTGCTGGGCGCGGCGCTGGCGTTGCCGGACTCGGACGGGGTCGTGTTCACCGGCCGGTTGTCGCTGGAAACACAGCCGTGGCTGGCCGGGCACGCGGTGCTGGGGTCGGTGCTGTTCCCCGGCACTGGCTTCGTGGAGCTGGCAGTGCAGGCGGCCGACCAGGTCGGGTGCGGGGTGCTGGACGAGCTGATCCTGGAGGCGCCGCTCGTCCTGCCGGAACGGGGCGGGGTCCAGCTCCGGCTCGTGCTGGCCGAGGCCGACGAATCCGGCAGCCGGGCGCTGGCCGTCCACTCCCGTCCGGACGACCCGGCCGCGGCCGACGCACTGGGCGGGCCGTGGACCCGGCACGCCACCGGTTCGGTTTCGCCGGGCGGCCCGGAGCCGTCGTTCGCGCTGACCGAGTGGCCGCCCGCGGAGGCCGAGGCGGTGCCGGTCGAGGATCTTTACCCCCGGCTGGCCGGCGTGGGACTGGAGTACGGCCCGGTGTTCCAGGGCCTGACCGCGGCGTGGAAGCGCGGCGACGAGATCTTCGCCGAGGTCGCCTTGCCCGAGGACGTCGACGCGGGTTCCTTCGGCCTGCATCCGGCCCTGCTGGACGCGGCCCTGCACGCACTGGGAGCCGCGCCGGCCGGTCCGGAGGCGGGTCCGGCCGGGCTTCCGTTCAGCTGGACCGGCGTGACCTTCCTGGCTTCGGGCGCCTCGGCGCTGCGGGTGTCGCTGACGCCGACGGGTTCGGACGCGGTCGCACTGCGCCTCGCCGACGGCACCGGCGCTCCGGTCGCGTCGATCGAGTCCTTGGTGCTGCGGCCGGTTTCGGCGGACCAGCTGAACAGGTCGACCGGGTTCGTGGACTCGCTTTTCGGCCTGGAGTGGGCGGAGACGCCCGTCGGCGAGGCCGGGGAGACCTCCTGGGCTGTGCTGGGCGAACTGGCTCTCGCGGTCGACGCGGACCGGTATCCGGAGGTGGCGGCGCTGGCCGACGTCGCTCCGGAAATCGTGTTCGCCAGCGGTGCTTCGCCCGCTCAGGTGCTCACGCTGATCCAGTCCTGGCTGAGCGAGGAGAGGCTGGCTGGTTCGCGGCTGGTGGTGGTGACGCAAGGCGCGGTCGCCGTCGAACCGCACGCGGAAGTACGGGATCGGACCGCGGCCGCGGTGTGGGGTCTGGTGCGCTCGGCGCAGGCGGAACACCCCGGCCGATTCGTGTTGCTCGACCTGGACGACAGCCCGGGCTCGCTCGACCGGTTGCCTGCCGCGTTGGCCCTTGACGAACCTCAGCTCTCCCTGCGCGACGGCGTCGTGCGGGCACCTCGGCTGACTCGGGTGCCCGCCGAAGACGGCCTGGTTCCGCCGTCCGGGCAGCCGTGGCGGCTGGCCGTGTCGGAGGACCGGACGCTCGAGAGCCTGAGGCTGGTGGAATGCCCGGAAGTGCTGGCACCGCTGGAAACCGGGCAGGTGCGCATCGCGGTGCGAGCGGCGGGCGTGAACTTCCGCGACGTGCTCAACGCGCTGGGCATGTATCCGGGGGACGCCGGTCTGCCGGGCATCGAGGGCGCGGGCGTCGTGACCGAGGCCGGTCCGGATTCCGCGTTCGCGGTCGGCGACCGGGTGATGGGCTTGCTCACCGGATCGTTCGGCCCGGTCGCGGTGGCCGACGAACGGCTGGTGACCCGCGTTCCGGCGGGCTGGTCGTTCGCGGAAGCGGCCGCGACGCCGCTGGTGTTCCTGACCGCCTACTACGCGCTGCGCGATCTGGCCGGTCTCCGGCCGGGCGAAGCGGTGCTGGTGCAGGCCGCCGCGGGCGGGGTCGGCATGGCCGCGGCGCAGCTGGCGCGGCACTGGGGCGCGGAGGTGTTCGGCACCGCGAGCCCCGGCAAGTGGGACGTGTTGCGCGCCAATGGTTTCGCCGACGAACGCCTGGCTTCCTCGCGGTCGGTGGAGTTCGAGGAGAAATTCCGGACGGCGACCGGCGGCGCCGGGATGGACGTGGTCCTGGATTCGCTGGCGGGCGAGTTCGTGGACGCGGGCCTGCGGTTGCTGCCGCGCGGCGGCCGGTTCGTGGAGATGGGCAAGACCGACGTCCGGGAGCCCGGCCAGGTCGCCGAGCAGTACGCGGGTGTGGCCTACCGGGCGTTCGACCTGGTGGAGGCGGGACCGGAACGGATCCAGCAGATGCTGGCCGAACTGGTCGGATTGTTCGAGTCCGGGGCGATCCGGCCGCTGCCGGTCACGACGTGGGACGTGCGGCGGGCGGAGGACGCCTTCCGGTTCGTCAGCCAGGCGCGGCACGTGGGCAAGGTGGTGCTGACCGTCCCGGCCGCGCTGGCTCCCGAAGGAACGGTGCTGATCACCGGCGGCACGGGTGCGCTGGGCGGTCTGGTGGCCCGGCATCTGGTGGCCGGACACGGGATCCGGCATCTGGTGCTGACCAGCCGTCGCGGCCAGGACGCCCCTGGGGCGGCGGAGCTGACGGACGAGCTGGCTGCCCTCGGTGCCGAGGTGACGGTGGCGGCTTGCGACGCGGCGGACCGGGATGCGCTGGCACAGTTGCTGGACGCGATTCCCGCCGAGCACCCCTTGACCGGTGTCGTCCACACCGCTGGTGTGCTCGACGACGGGGTCATCGAATCGCTTACGCCCCAACGCCTCGACACCGTCACACGCCCGAAGGCCGATGCGGCGTTGATCCTGCACGAACTCACCCGCGAACACGACCTGGGCGCGTTCGTCCTGTTCTCCTCCGTCGCCGGCCTGCTCGGCGGCACCGGACAGGGCAACTACGCCGCCGCGAACGCGTTCCTGGACGCTCTCGCGCAGCAGCGTCGCGCACAGGGGCTCCCAGCAGTGTCGGTGACGTGGGGCCCGTGGTCTCGCGGCATGGTCGGCGAACTGTCCGAGGCGGACATCGCCCGGATGGCTCGCGGCGGAATGTTCCCGCTCTCCGACGCGGACGGGCTGGCGTTGTTCGACCGAGCCCTGCGCAGCGATCGCGCACTGCTCGCTCCGATGACCGTCGACCTCGCGACGATCACGGACCAGTCGGCCGGGAAGGCGCCTGCCGCGTTCCGTGGGCTCGTGCGGGCACCGGCCCGCCGGAAGGCCGCCGCCGGAAACGGCCGGATCGGCGAGTCCGCGCTGCGCGAACGGCTGCTCGGCTTGTCCCCGGACGAGCGGGAGCGGGCACTGGTGTCGATCGTGCGCGAGGAAACGGCTCGCGTCCTCGGTCACCCGTCGCCCGAGTCGATCGAGGTGACCCGCGCCTTCCGCGAGATGGGCTTCGATTCGCTGACGGCGGTGGAATTCCGCAACCGGCTCAAGAACACGACCGGCATCCGGCTCCCCGCGACCACGGTGTTCGACTACCCGACGCCGCTCGCCGTCGCCGGGCATCTGCGGACCGAACTCTTCGGCGCCGAGGACGAGATCGTCGCCACTGCCTCGACGGCGGCGTCGGTGGACGAGCCGATCGCGATCGTTGCCATGGGCTGCCGGTACCCCGGCGGGGTCAGCTCGCCGGAGGACCTGTGGGAGCTGGTCGCCTCGGGCTCGGACGCGATCTCCGGATTCCCGGACGGCCGCGGCTGGGACGTCGAAGCGCTGTACGACCCGGACCCGGACCATCGCGGCACCACCTACACGCGCGAAGGCGGGTTCATCCAGGCCGCTGCGGACTTCGACCCGCTGTTCTTCGGCGTCTCGCCGCGGGAAGCGTTGGCGATGGATCCGCAGCAGCGGTTGTTGCTGGAGACCTCGTGGGAGGTGTTCGAGCGCGCCGGAATCACGCCGGAATCGTTGCGCAGCAGCAAAACCGGCGTGTTCGTCGGCGCGGGCTACTCCGGGTACGGCGACTTCGACCAGAGTCCGGACGAAGTCGACGGCTACCTGCTGACCGGGAACGCGGCCAGTGTGCTGTCGGGTCGGCTGTCGTACGTGTTCGGCTTTGAAGGTCCGGCGGTCACCGTGGACACGGCTTGTTCGTCTTCGCTGGTGGCGTTGCATCTCGCGGTGCAGTCTCTGCGGTCGGGCGAATGCTCGCTTGCCCTGGCTGGCGGGGCGACGGTGATGTCTTCGCCGGAGCTGTTCAAGGAGTTTTCCCGGCAGCGTGGTCTGGCTCCGGACGGCCGGTGCAAGCCGTTCGCGGAGGCCGCGGACGGCACCGGCTGGGGTGAGGGTGTCGGGCTCCTGCTGGTGGAGCGGTTGTCGGACGCACAGCGCAACGGGCATCAGGTGCTCGCGGTGGTGCGTGGGTCGGCGGTGAATCAGGATGGTGCGTCGAATGGTTTGACGGCTCCGAATGGTCCGTCGCAGCAGCGGGTGATTCGTTCTGCGTTGGCCAGCGCTGGGTTGAAACCGTCTGATGTGGACGCTGTCGAGGCGCACGGGACTGGCACCCGGCTCGGTGATCCGATCGAGGCGCAGGCGTTGCTGGCGACCTACGGGCAGGACCGGGAACAGCCGTTGTGGCTGGGTTCGATCAAGTCGAACATCGGGCACACCCAGTCCGCGGCAGGGGTCGCCGGGGTGATGAAGATGGTTCTGGCGATGCGGCACGGGATTCTGCCGCGGAGCTTGCATCTCGACGAGCCGTCGTCGCAGGTGGACTGGTCGGCGGGGGCGGTCGAGCTGCTGGCGGAAGCCAGGGACTGGCCGGAAGCGGATCGGCCGCGCCGGGCGGGCGTGTCGTCGTTCGGGATCAGCGGGACCAACGCACACGTTGTCCTGGAACATGTTCCGGACGATTCCGCGGCGGTCGAGCCGGGCCGGGAACTGAGTGTCGTGCCCTGGGTGCTCTCGGCGGCGACGCCGGAAGCGGTGCGGGACCAAGCCCGGAAGCTGGCCGCGCGCGTCCGGGCGGACGAGGACGTCTCGACGGTGGACGTGGCCTTCTCGCTGGCCACGGCCCGGTCGGCGCTGGCGCGCCGGGTCGCGGTGGCGGGACGTGACCGGGACGAGTTGCTGCGCGGAATCGACGCGGTGGCGGACGGTGCGTTGCCGGTGGCGACCTCCGGGGGCTCGGGCGATGTGGTGTTCGTGTTCCCTGGCCAGGGTTCGCAGTGGGCTGGGATGGCTTTGGGGCTGTTGGAGTCGAGTCCGGTGTTCGCGGAGCGGCTGAACGAGTGTGCGGCGGCGTTGGAGTCCTTTGTGGACTGGTCGTTGCTGGATGTTCTGCGTGATGGGGCTTCGTTGGAGCGGCTTTACGTAGTACAGCCCGTTCTGTGGGCCGTGATGGTGTCGTTGGCCGAGGTGTGGAAGGCGCACGGGGTGCGTCCGGCTGCGGTGGTGGGGCACAGTCAGGGTGAGATTGCTGCTGCTGTGGTGGCTGGTGGTTTGTCTTTGCAGGACGGTGCTCGAGTTGTTGCGCTGCGCAGCAAGGCATTGACGGTCTTGTCCGGCAAGGGCGGGATGGTCTCGGTCGTCGAGCCGGTGGAGAAGGTGCGGGCGCGGCTTGGCGACCGGCTCTCGGTGGCAGCGGTGAATGGGCCGGGTTCGGTAGTGGTGTCCGGTGATCCCGACGCGTTGGACGAGTTGATCGCGGCGTGCGAGCGGGACGGTGTCCGGGCTCGGAAGGTTCCGGTGGATTACGCCTCGCACTCGGTGCACGTCGAGCAGATCGAGGCCGAGCTGCTGGACCTGCTGGCACCGGTTTCGCCGACTTCGGCGGAGATCCCGTTCTGTTCCACAGTGACCGGCGAGCCGCTGGACACCGCCGTGATGGACGCGGAGTACTGGTACCGGAACCTGCGCAACACCGTGGAGTTCGAGAAGGCCACGCGCAAACTGCTGTCCGATGGCTACCGAGTGTTCGTGGAGATCAGCCCGCATCCGGTGCTGGTGCAGGGATTGCAGGAGACGATCGACGACACGGACACGACCGCCGCGGCCGTAGGAACGCTGCGCCGGGACGAAGGCGGCCTGGACCGGTTCACCGCTTCCCTCGGCGAAGTCTTCGCCCACGGCGGCGCGGTCGACTGGGAGGTTTTCTTCGCCGAGACCGGTGCGCGGAAAGTCGACTTGCCCACTTATGCCTTCCAGCGCCAGCGTTACTGGCTGGAGCCGGTCGCGGCGCGCGGGGACGTGCGCAGTCTGGGCTTGACCGAGTCCGGGCATCCGTTGCTGGGCGCGGCAACCGGTCTGCCGGAATCCGACGGGACGCTGTTCACCGGCCGGATTTCGCTGGAAACCCAGCCGTGGCTCGCCGACCACGCCGTCTTGGGCGCGGTGCTGTTCCCGGGCACGGGATTTGTCGAACTGGCTCTGCAAGCCGGAGACCAGGTCGGTTGCGACGTGCTGGAGGAGCTGACGCTGGAGACTCCGCTGGTGCTCCCGGAAACCGGGGGCGTCCAGGTCCAGGTCGTCCTCGGCGGCGCCGACGACTCCGGGGCCCGCTCGCTGAGCGTTTACTCCCGGACCGAGGGCCACGCGGACCTCGGCGAGGCGTGGGTCCGGCACGCGACCGGGGTCGTGCGCACCGACGCCGGGACCCCGTCGTTCGAGCTGGCGGAGTGGCCGCCGCCGGGCTCCGCGCCGGTCGACGTCACCGGGCTTTACGACCGGTTGGCGGGCTTCGGGCTCGACTACGGCCCGGTCTTCCAGGGCCTGACCGCGGCGTGGCGGCGCGGCGACGAGATCTTCGGCGAGGTCCGGCTGGGCACCGACGCCGGCGCGTTCGGAATCCACCCGGCACTGCTCGACGCGGCACTCCACGCGCTGGGTCTCTCCGGCGAACCGCGACCGGGCGAGACCCGGCTGCCGTTCGCGTGGACGGGGATCAAGCTGTTCGCCTCGGGCGCCGCCGAACTCCGGGTCAAGCTCTCCCCGGCCGGTGCGGACGGGGTCGCGCTGGAGATCGCGGACGGGACCGGTGCTCCGGTGCTGTCGGCGGACTCGCTGGTGCTGCGGCCGGTGTCGGCCGGTCAGGTCCGGGCCGCGCGTCCGGACGGCGCCGATTCGCTGTTCCGGCTGAACTGGACGGATCTGTCCGGAGCCGCTGCGGACGGCAAGCTGCGGCTGACCGTGCTCGGCGAGCAGATCGGCCGGCTCAAGGGCCTCTTCGGGCTCAGCGGGGTCGAGGTCGACCATTGCGCCGACCTGACCGCGCTCGCAGAGATACCAGACTTCGTGCTGGTCGAAGGCGGGACGACAGCCGCGCACAACGCCGTGCGCGACGCCCTCGCGCTGGTCCAGACGTGGCTGGCGGACGAGCGGCTGTCGGCGGCCCGGCTCGTGTTCGTCACTCACGGAGCGGCCGACGACCTGGCGGGCGCGGCGGTGCAGGGGCTGGTCCGTTCCGCGCAATCGGAGCACCCCGGCCGGTTCGTGCTGCTGGACCTCGATGACGACGACGCCTCGCTGCGGAAGCTCCCGGCCGCGCTCGCGCACGACGAACCGCAGCTGGCACTGCGCGGCGGCAGCATCCAAGCGCCGAGGCTCGGCCGTCTCCCGAAGCCCGCGGCCCAGGCACCGGTATTCGACCCGGTGGGCACGGTGCTGATCACCGGCGGCACCGGCACTCTGGGCGGATTGGTGGCGCGGCATCTCGTTGCCGCGCACGACGTCCGGCACCTGGTGCTCGCCAGCCGTCGCGGCATCGCGGCTCCGGGGGCGGTGGAGCTGGTGGCGGAACTCGGTGCGCTCGGTGCCGAGGTCACCGTCGCGGGCTGTGACGCGGCCGACCGGGACGCACTGGCTGATCTCCTAGCGAACATTCCGGCAGAGCATCCGCTGACTGGTGTCGTGCACACCGCGGGTGTGCTGGACGACGGCGTCGTCGAGTCGCTGACCCCAGAGCGGCTGGCGGCGGTACTGCGGCCTAAGGCCGACGCGGCGCTGAACCTGCACGAACTGACCAAGAACGCCGAACTCGGTGCGTTCGTGCTCTTCTCGTCCCTCGCGGGCGTGCTCGGCGCACCGGGGCAGGGCAGTTACGCGGCCGCGAACGCCTTCCTGGACGCGCTTGCCCAGCACCGTCGCGGGCTCGGCCAGCCGGCGGTGTCGGTGGCCTGGGGTCTGTGGGAGCAGACCAGCGAGATGACCGGCGGCCTCGGTACAGCCGAGGTCGACCGGATGCGCCGAGCCGGGTTGGCACCGCTGTCGGCTGAGGACGGCATCGCGTTGTTCGACGCGGCACTCGGCGCGGACGAGGCGATCGTCGCCGCGGCACACCTCGACGTCGCGCCGTTCCGGACGCGACCGGGCGGGGTTCCGGCGATCCTGCGGAACCTGGTCCGCGTGCCCGCGGCTCGGGCCGCGAAGGCCGACCTCGATTCGGTGGACGCCCTGCGCGACCGGCTCGCCGGGCTTTCCGAGGCCGTCGAACAGGAAGCCGTGCTCGTCGAGATCGTGCAGACGCAGGTCGCCGGCGTGCTCGGCTTCGGCGGCGCGGACGAGGTGGACGCCGATCGGGCGTTCAGCGAAATCGGCTTCGACTCGCTGACGGCACTGGAACTGCGCAACCGGTTGAACGCTGTCACCGCGCTGAAGCTCCCCGCCACTCTAGTATTCGACTATCCGACGCCGGCGGCCCTCGCGAAGCACCTCCGGACGGAACTGGTTCCGGACCTGCCCGGAGACCGGAGCGAGGACCGGATCCGGCACCTGCTGCTGACCGTTCCCCTGACGCGCCTGCGCGACGCGGGAGTGCTGGACACCCTGCTGGAACTCGCCGGAGCCCGGCCGGATCCGGTTGCCGGAGAAGAGAAAGGCGACTCGATCGAATCGATGGACGCGAGCAGTCTCATCGACCTGGTGTTGCACGACCCTGGCAAGGAGGACTTTCCGGGAGAAGGACGGGCTGGCGATGAATGACTTGCAGGACAAGGCGGTCGAGGCGCTTCGCCGCTCGGTCCGGGAAACCGAACGCCTCCGCGAGCAGAACCGCAAACTCGCCGCTGCCCTGCGCGAACCGATCGCCGTCGTGTCCATGGCCTGCCGCTACCCCGGGGGAGTGAATTCCCCGGAAGCGTTGTGGGAACTGGTGAACCAGGGCGGCGACGGGATGTCCGGCTTCCCCGGAGATCGCGGCTGGGATATCACGGACGGTCGCGTTGGCGGTTTCGTGGACGACGCGGTGTCGTTCGACCCGGAGTTCTTCGGGATCAGCCCGCGTGAGGCGCTGGCGATGGATCCGCAGCAGAGGTTGTTGCTGGAGACGTCGTGGGAGCTGTTCGAGCGGGCGGGGATCGCGCCGGATTCGTTGCGCGGCAGTGCGACCGGCGTTTTCGCGGGCCTGATGTACCACGACTACGCGAGCCGGCTGGGGTCGGTGCCGGACGACGTGGCGGCTTACCTCGGCAATGGCGGCGCGGGAAGTGTCGCTACTGGCCGGGTGTCGTACTTCTTCGGTTTCGAAGGCCCTGCCGTGACGGTGGATACGGCTTGTTCGTCTTCGTTGGTGGCGTTGCATCTCGCGGTGCAGGCGCTGCGCCAGGGCGAGTGTTCGCTGGCGTTGGCCGGTGGCGTGACGGTGCTGTCGACGCCCTCCGTGTTCGGGGAATTCGCCCGGCAGGGCGGGTTGGCCTCGGACGGCCGGTGCAAGTCGTTCTCCGAGGCGGCCGACGGTGCCGGATTCTCCGAGGGCGTCGGGATGTTGCTGGTCGAGCGGTTGTCGGACGCTCGGCGCAACGGGCATCCGGTGCTGGCCGTGGTGCGCGGCAGCGCGGTGAACCAGGACGGCGCTTCGAACGGGTTGACGGCTCCGAATGGTCCGTCGCAGCAGCGGGTGATCCGGGCGGCGCTGGCGAACGCGCGAGTGGCCGCGGATCAGGTCGACGCGGTGGAAGCGCACGGCACCGGGACGACTTTGGGCGATCCGATTGAGGCGCAAGCTCTTTTGGCGACCTATGGCCAGGATCGGGACCAGCCGTTGTGGCTGGGGTCGGTGAAGTCGAACATCGGGCACACCCAGGCGGCGGCTGGCGCGGCCGGGGTGATGAAGATGATTCTGGCGATGCGGCACGGAGTGCTGCCGAAGAGCCTGCACATCGACGAGCCGTCGTCCCATGTGGACTGGACCGCTGGTTCGGTCGAATTGCTGACTGAGGCCAGGACCTGGCCGGAGGCGGACCGGCCGCGACGGGCCGGGGTGTCGTCGTTCGGGATCAGCGGGACCAACGCGCACGTGATCGTGGAGCAGGCGCCGGACCTGGTGGTCGAGGAGACCGCAGGTGTGGTGCCCGAGGCGGTGCCGTGGGTGTTGTCGGCGCGGAACCGGGACGCGTTGCGGGAGCAGGCGGATCGGCTCGCGGAGTTTGTCCGTGCGCGGCCGGACGTGCGACCGGTGGACGTGGCGTTTTCGCTGGCGACCGGGCGATCGGCGCTGGAGCACCGGGCGGTCGTGGTGGGCCGGGACCGCGCCGAGTTGCTGGAGGCTTTGGCCGGAGGGACCACCGCAGTCGCGGCTAAGGGGCGGACGGCGTTCCTGTTCTCCGGTCAGGGTTCTCAGCGGGCTGGGATGGGTCGGGAGCTTTCGGAGTCGTTCCCGGTGTTCGCGCAGGCTTTCACCGAGGTGTGCGACGAGTTGGATCGGCACCTCGACGCGCCCGTGCGGGAGGCGTTGTGGGGCGACGATCCGGCTCGGGTCGACGAGACTGGCGTGGCGCAGCCCGGGTTGTTCGCCTTTGAGGTGGCGTTGTTCCGGCTTTACGAGTCGTGGGGTGTGACCCCGGATTTCGTGGGCGGGCATTCGATTGGCGAACTCGCTGCCGCGCACGTTGCTGGTGTGCTGTCGTTAGAGGACGCGGCGCGGCTGGTGGCGGCGCGAGGACGGTTGATGCAAGCGCTTCCCCCGGGCGGCGTGATGGTGGCGGTGCAGGCCCCGGAGGAAGAGGTTGAGCTGGGGCCGGGCGTGTGTCTCGCGGCGGTGAACGGTCCGCGTTCGGTGGTGCTTTCCGGCGACGAGGAAGCCGTGTCGCAGTGGGAGTCCAAGGGGCTGCGGACCAAGAGGCTGCGGGTAAGCCATGCGTTCCACTCGCACCTCATGGACGGAATGCTGGACGAGTTTCGGGCGATAGCTGAGGGAATCGAGTTCGGCAAGCCGCGGATTCCGGTCGTGTCGAATCTGACCGGTGGGCTGGTCGAGGAGTTTTCGGCGGACTACTGGGTGCGGCATGTGCGGGACACGGTGCAGTTCTGTGACGGGGTCCGCGCGCTGGAAGCCAAGGGAGTCACCAGGTTCGTCGAGATCGGCCCGTCCAGCACCTTGACCGCGATGATCGACGAATCCCTCGTCGCCGAGGCGACGGTGGTCGCGGCGGTGCGGAAGGACCGTGCTGAACCGCGAGCCGTGGTCGAGGCGCTTGCCACGCTCCACGCGCACGGCGTCTCGGTGGAGTGGAAGCAGTTCTTCGAGGGCACCGGCGCGCGCCGGGTCGACCTCCCGACTTATCCCTTCCAGCGGCAACGCTACTGGCTCGAACCCGGCGTGACCGCAGACGCCCGGCACCTGGGCATGGCAGGGACGGAACACCCGCTGCTGGGCGCGGTGCTGACCGCACCGGACTCCGACGAAGCGGTGCTCACCGGCAGGCTGTCCCTGGCGGCGCAACCGTGGTTCGCCGAGCACGCAGTGCTGGGGTCGGTGCTGTTCCCCGGCACCGGTTTCGCGGAACTGGCTGTCCAGGCCGCGGATCACGTCGGGTGCGACCGGCTGGACGAGCTGACGCTGGAAGCTCCGCTCGTGCTGCCCGAGCACGGCGGAATCCAGCTCCAGGTCAAGGTCGGCGAGCCGGACGAAGCCGGGGCCCGTTCGATCGCGATCTACGCCCGTCCGGAGGACGACGCGGAACAGCCGTGGACGCGGCACGCCGCCGGTTTCGTCTCGGCCGGCGCCGGGACGCCGGGGTTCGAACTGGCCGAGTGGCCGCCGAGGGACGCGACCACGCTGCCGGTCGAGAACCTTTACGCCGAGTTGTCCGCGGCGGGGCTGGAGTACGGTCCGGTGTTCCAGGGCCTGACCGCCGCGTGGCGGCGTGGCGACGAGGTGTTCGCCGAGGTCGACCTGCCCGAGGGCGGGGAGGCTGAGGCGTTCGGCCTGCATCCGGCGTTGCTCGATTCCGCCTTGCACGCACTGAGTTTCGCCGGTTCCGGATCCGACGGAACCCATCTGCCGTTCTCCTGGACAGGGTTGACTCTGTTCGCTGCGGGTGCGAACGCACTCCGCGTGAAGCTCGCCCCCTCGGCGTCCGGAACCGCTGTCCAGCTCGCCGACCGCACCGGTGCCCCGGTCGCCTCGATCGACTCGCTGGTCCTGCGACCGGTCTCGGCGGAACAACTGGGCACCGCCGCCGGGCCGGGCGGGGTCCTCTACGACCTGTCCTGGACGGCGATCCGACCAGCCTCTCCGGCGTCCTTGCGCTGGGCTGCGGCCGGCACCCGGGAAAGCCTTGCCGGGCTTGAGATCGCCGATCATTACGCCGATCTGGCTTCACTTGCCGAGGCGACCGCCGCACCGGATGTGGTCCTGGTGGAGTGCGTCTCGGGCGCGGCGAACAACGAACTGGCCGCCGAAGTGCTGCCGTTGCTTCAAAACTGGCTGGCGTCCGCCCATTTCGCGGACTCGCGCCTGGTCCTCGTCACCTACGGTGCGGTCGCCGCCGGCCCCGCCGAGGACGTGCTGGACCTCGCCGCGGCCGGGGTATGGGGCCTTCTCCGGTCGGCGCAGGCGGAACACCCCGGCCGGTTCGTGCTGCTGGATCTAGACCGCAGCGACGCTTCGTACCGGGCGGTGGCCGCTGCGCTGGAATCGGGCGAACCGCAGCTCGCGGTACGGGACGGCGAGGTGCGAGTGCCGCGGTTGGCGCGGGTGCCGAGTCCGGTGTCCGCACCGGTTTTCGCCGCGGACCGCACGGTGCTGCTCACCGGTGCCACCGGCGGCCTCGGCAGGCTGATCGCCCGGCACCTGGTGACTGAGCACGGGGTCCGGCATCTGGTGCTGGCGAGCCGCCGGGGACTCGCGGCTCCCGGAGCCGAGGAACTGGCCGCTGAACTTGGGCGACTGGGCGCGCAGGTCACGGTGGAGGCTTGCGACGTGGCCAGCCCGGACGAGGTCGCCCGGCTGCTGGCGGCCGTCCCGGAGGAGTACCCGCTGGGTGCGGTCGTGCACGCTGCCGGTGCGCTGGACGACGGCGTGCTCGAAGCGCTCGATCCCGAACGGATGGCCGCGGTGTCCCGGCCCAAGGCCGATGCCGCGTGGAACCTCCACACTCTCACCCGAGACCTCGACCTGGACGCCTTCGTTCTCTTCTCCTCGGCGGCGGGGATGCTCGGCAGCCCGGGACAGGGCAACTACGCGGCCGCCAACGCCTTCCTCGACGCTCTCGCCCAGTACCGCCGCGCGCAGGGCTTGCCCGCGGTGTCACTGGCCTGGGGCGCGTGGGCGCAGGCCGGGATGGCGGCCGAACTCGACACCACCGGCCGCGCTCGGCTGGAACGCGGGGGAATGCGCCCCCTGACCGAGGAGAACGGGCTCGCCCTGTTCGACGCCGCGCTCGGCAGCGGCCGGGCCGTGCTGGCGCCGATGGCGCTGGATCTCGGCGCGGTGCTCCGGCAGTCCGACGGAACCGTGCCTGCCGTTTTCCGTGGCCTGGTGCGGACGCCAGCCCGTCGAGCGGCGCGTTCAACCGGTTCCGGGACGTCTCTCGCCGCACGGCTGGCGGGGCTGTCCGCCGACGAGCAGGACCGCGCGATGCGGGCGGTCGTCCGGGAACAGGTCGCGCGCGTTCTCGGCTACGCCTCGGCGGAGCAGGTGGAGCTGGCCAGGGCGTTCCAGGACATGGGCTTCGACTCGCTGACGGCGCTGGAACTGCGCAACCGGCTGAACGAGGCGACCGGCCTGCGGCTGACCGCGACGTTGATCTTCGACTACCCGACACCGCTCGCGCTCGCGCAGCACCTGCGGGACCAGGTGCTCGGCGTAGCGGACCAGATCGCCGCCTCGGTGACAGCTCCGGCGGCGGACGAGCCGATCGCGATCGTGGGCATGGCGTGCCGTTTCCCCGGCGGGGTCAGTTCGCCGGAGGAGCTGTGGGAGCTGGTCTCCTCGGGCACCGATGCGATTTCCGGCTTCCCGGCCGACCGCGGCTGGGACGTCGAGCGGGTGTATCACCCCGATCCGGACCACCGCGGCACGAGTTACGCCGATGAGGGCGGATTCCTTTACCACGCGGGGGAATTCGATCCCGCGTTCTTCGGCATCTCCCCGAACGAAGCGCTGGCGATGGATCCGCAGCAGCGGTTGCTGCTGGAGACGTCGTGGGAGGCGATCGAGCGCGCCGGGATCGATCCGCGCTCGCTGCGGGGCAGCGCCACGGGTGTGTACGCCGGGGTGATGTATCACGACTACGGCGTCCAGACCGGCGAAGTGGGCGAAGGAGCCGAATCGTTCCTCGGCAACGGGAACGCGGGGAGTGTCGCGTCGGGCCGGGTGTCGTACACGTTCGGTTTTGAAGGCCCTGCGGTCACTTTGGACACGGCGTGTTCGTCGTCGTTGGTGGCCTTGCATCTGGCGGCGCAGGCGCTGCGGTCCGGGGAATGTTCGCTGGCGTTGGCCGGTGGCGTGACGGTGATGTCGACTCCCGGGACGTTCGTGGAGTTTTCCCGGCAGCGCGGGCTGGCTCCGGACGGCCGGTGCAAGCCGTTCGCCGAGGCTGCGGACGGCACTGGCTGGGGTGAAGGCGTTGGGCTCCTGGTAGTGGAGCGGCTTTCGGATGCACGGCGGAATGGGCATCAGGTGCTCGCGGTGGTGCGCGGTAGTGCGGTCAATCAGGACGGTGCCTCCAATGGGTTGACGGCTCCGAATGGTCCTTCGCAGCAGCGGGTGATTCGGGCGGCGCTGGCCAATGCCGGGCTGGGAACGTCCGATGTGGACGCTGTCGAGGCGCATGGCACGGGGACGACGCTGGGCGATCCGATTGAGGCGCAAGCACTCTTGGCGACTTATGGCCAGGATCGGAAGCAGCCGTTGTGGCTGGGGTCGATCAAGTCGAACATCGGGCACACTCAGGCGGCGGCTGGGGTGGCTGGTGTGATGAAGATGGTTTTGGCGATGCGGCATGGGGTTCTGCCGAAGAGCTTGCACATCGATACGCCTTCGTCGCATGTGGACTGGTCGGCTGGCTCGGTCGAGTTGCTGACGGAGTCCAGGGAATGGCCGGGCGATCGGCCGCGCCGGGCGGGGGTCTCGTCATTCGGGATCAGCGGTACCAACGCCCATGTGATCCTGGAGCAGCCCGCCGAGGAACCGGCTGTTTCGGGTCCGGGGCTGGACGTGGTGCCGTGGGTGCTGTCGGGCAAGAGTGACGCGGCGGTGCGGGAGCAGGCTCGTCGGTTGGCGGCTGGGCTTCCGGATGGGGCGAGTCTGACTGACGTGGCGTTTTCGTTGGCGACGGCTCGTGCTGCGTTGGATCGCCGGGTCGCGGTGGTGGGTCGTGATCGTGCCGAGCTGCTTCGAGGGTTGGAGGCCGTAGCCGCAGGCGAGGTGCCGTCGGAAGTGGCTGCGGAGGCTGGGGATGTGGTCTTCGTCTTCCCCGGTCAGGGTTCGCAGTGGGCTGGGATGGCGCTGGGGTTGCTGGAGTCGAGCCCGGTGTTCGCGGAGCGGCTGAATGAGTGTGCGGCGGCTCTGGTGTCCTTTGTAGACTGGTCGTTGCTGGATGTTCTGCGTGATGGGGCTTCGTTGGAGCGGCTGGATGTGGTGCAGCCGGTCCTGTGGGCCGTGATGGTGTCGTTGGCTGAGGTGTGGCGGGCGCACGGGGTGCGTCCGGCTGCGGTGGTGGGGCACAGTCAGGGTGAAATCGCGGCTGCGGTGGTGGCGGGCGGATTGTCCTTGCAGGACGGTGCCCGGGTTGTTGCGTTGCGCAGCAAGGCTTTGACGGTTCTGTCCGGTAAGGGCGGGATGGTCTCGGTCGCTGAGCCGGTGGAGAAGCTGCGGCAGCGGCTTGGCGACCGGCTCTCGGTGGCAGCGGTGAACGGTCCGGGCTCCGTGGTGGTGTCCGGTGACCCTGATGCGTTGGACGAACTGATCGCGGCGTGCGAGCAGGACGGCGTCCGGGCTCGGAAGGTGCCAGTGGACTACGCCTCCCACTCGGCACACGTCGAGCAGATCGAGGCCGAACTGCTGAACGTGCTGGCACCGGTCTCACCGACCTCGGCGGACATCCCGTTCTATTCCACAGTCACCGGCGAGCCACTCGACACTGCCACGACGGACGCGGAGTACTGGTACCGCAACCTGCGCAACACCGTGGAATTCGAGAAAGCCACCCGTAAACTGCTGTCCGACGGCTACCGAGTGTTCGTGGAAGTCAGTCCGCATCCAGTAGTGACCGTGGGCCTGCAGGAAACGATCGACGACACCGACACGACCGCCGCGGCCGTGGGAACCCTGCGCCGGAACGAAGGCGGCCTGGACCGATTCACCGCCTCGCTCGGCGAAGTCTTCGCCCACGGCGGCACGGTCGACTGGGACGTCTTCTTTGCCGGAACCGGTGCGCGAAAGGTCGATCTGCCGACTTACGCTTTCCAGCACCAGCGCTACTGGCTGGAGTCAGCACCGTCCGCGAACGCGATGGATCCGGAAGACGCGAAGTTCTGGCAGGCCGTCGAACGCCAAGATCTCGACGCCCTCGCCACCGCTCTCGCAGCCGACGCGGAGACCCAATCCTCCCTGGGCGCGGTGCTGCCGGTGCTGTCGTCCTGGCGGGAGCAGCGCACGCAGAAGTCCATTGTGGACAACTGGCGCTACCGCGTGACCTGGAAGCCCCTCGCCGACAATGCCGCGCAAGCGCTGACCGGCACTTGGCTGGCTGTCCTCCCGGACAATCACGACGAATGGTCCGCGAGCGTGCTGCGGGGACTTGCGGTAGAGGTCCGGCAGATCGTGGTGCCTCACGCCGAACAAGACCGGGCTGCGATCGCCGCACGGCTGCGTGAAGCGGCTGACGAGCCGGTAGCCGGGGTGCTTTCGCTGCTGCCGTTGGACGAACGGCCGCATCCGGACGCGCCGTCGGTTCCGAGTGGTTTGGCCGCGACGGTGGCGCTCGTCCAGGCGCTCGGCGACGCCGGACTCGGTGCGCGGGTGTGGTCGGTGACCAGCGGTGCCGTGGCGACCGAGGCGGACGTCCTCGCCAGTCCAGCGCAGGCGCAGGTCTGGGGGCTGGGACCGGTGGCGCGGCAGGAACATCCGGACCGCTGGGCGGGCGTGGTGGACCTGCCGGAGCAGGTCGACGACGAGATCCTGATCCGGCTGTGCGGGGTGCTGGCCGGAACGGACGAGGCCGAGGTGGCGGTGCGGTCCGGCGGGGCCTTCGTCCGGCGGCTGGTTCGCGCCGAGCGGGCCGTGCCGACTGCCGGAGAGGGCTGGACGCCTGCCGGGACCGTGCTGGTGACCGGCGGGACCGGCGCGCTCGGCGCGCACGTCGCCAGGTGGCTTGCCAGCAACCGGGCCGAGCATCTGCTGCTGACCAGCCGCCGGGGCATGGCCGCGCCGGGTGCGGCCGAACTGGTGGAGGAGCTGACCGCGACGGGGACGAAGGTGACTGTCGTCGCCTGCGACCTCGCGGACCGGGAAGCGCTGGCGGAGCTGCTGGCGCGGATCCCAGCCGAACATCCGCTCACCGCGGTCATGCACGCGGCCGCGGTGCTGGACGACAGCGTGCTCGATTCGCTCACCGTCGAGCAGATGGACCGGGTCCAGCGGATCAAGGCGGAAACCGCGTTGAGCCTGCACGAACTCACCAAGGGGCTCGACCTGTCCGCGTTCGTGCTGTTCTCCTCGGCCGCCGGCCTGATGGGCAGCGCCGGCCAGGGCAACTACGCGCCCGGCAACTCCTTCCTGGACGCTCTCGCCCAGCACCGGCGCGCCAACGGGCTTCCCGCCACCTCGGTGGCCTGGGGGCATTGGTCGGGCGGCGGTATCGGCGAGGGAGCGGTGGAGGAAGGACTGCGCCGCACCGGGGTGCTCTCCATGGCACCTGGCCTGGCGATCAAGGCCCTGCAACAGGCCCTCGACGACGACGAGACTTTCCTTGCTGTCGCGGATATCCAATGGGACCGCGTCGTGGCGGCAGCGGCCGGGGCGCCGCTCAGCCCGATGCTTCGCGACCTCCCGGAGCTTCGGCAGTCGCCGGAGACCGCGCAGCCGGACACCGCGCTGGATCGTCTCGCGGACGTGGCGGAAGCGGACCGGGAGCGGGTCGTGCTCGACCTGGTGCGGTCCGCGGTGGCCGCCGTGCTCGGGTACGCGACCGCCGCCGACGTCGAGCCGCGCCGGGCGTTCCAGGAACTCGGTTTCGATTCGCTTACCGCGGTGGCGCTGCGGAACCGGCTGACGGCCGCGGTCGGCGCGAAACTGCCGACCACCTTGGTGTTCGACTATCCGACCCCGGCCGCGCTCGCCAAGCACATCCTGGCGGAGCTTTTCGGCGGCGAGGACGGTGCCGCCGGCGACCGGATGCTGCGCGAACTCGACCGGCTGGACGGCATGTTCGCCGCGAACGACTTCGAGGACGGGGCGCGGGCGGACGTCGCCGCGCGGCTGAAGGCCCTGCTCGCGAAATGGAACCCGGGCAAGGAAAAGGGCGAACTGCTGACCGCGCCGGTCGACTCCGCGAGCGACGACGAGATCTTCAGCTTCATCGACAAGCAGTTCGGAAAGTCGTGACCAGCGAACAGGGGGTGTTCTGATGTCGAATGAGGAAAAGCTTCGGGAGTACCTCAAGTTCGTGACCGCCGAACTGCAGGAGACGAGCGAACGGCTGCGCGAGGTCGAGGAGAAGGCGCAGGAACCGATCGCCATCGTCGGGATGTCCTGCCGGTTCCCCGGCGGCGTGACCTCGCCGGACGAGCTGTGGGACCTGGTTTCCGAGGGCACGGACGCGATTTCGGTCTTCCCCGCCGACCGCGGCTGGAACCTGGCGGAGCTGTACGATCCCGACCCGGACAACCCGGGCACGAGCCACGTGCGGGCAGGCGGCTTCATCGCCGGGGCGACCGAGTTCGATCCGGTTTTCTTCGGTATTTCGCCGCGCGAAGCACAGGCGATGGACCCGCAGCAGCGGCTGTTGCTGGAAACGGCCTGGGAGGCTTTCGAACAGGCCGGGATCGACCCGGAGTCGTTGCGCGGCAGTGCCACCGGGGTTTTCGCGGGCAGCAGCGGACAGGACTACCTGGGCCTGCTCGCGAATACGGCGGAAGGCGCGGAAGGGCACGCTGGCACCGGGAACGTGTCGAGCGTGCTGTCCGGCCGGGTGTCCTATGTGTTCGGGTTCGAAGGCCCCGCGGTGACGGTGGACACCGCGTGTTCGTCGTCGTTGGTGGCGTTGCATCTCGCCGTGCAGTCGCTGCGGTCCGGGGAGTGTTCGCTGGCATTGGCCGGTGGCGTGATGGTGATGTCCACGCCGGGCATTTTCGTCGAGTTTTCCCGGCAGCGCGCGATTTCGCCGGACGGCCGGTGCAAGTCGTTCTCCGAGACGGCGGACGGGGCCGGTTTCTCCGAAGGCGTCGGGCTTCTGCTCGTGGAGCGGTTGTCGGACGCCAGGCGCAACGGGCACCAGGTGCTCGCGGTGGTGCGCGGCAGTGCGGTGAACCAGGACGGTGCCTCCAACGGTTTGACAGCACCGAACGGCCCTTCACAGCAGCGGGTGATTCGCGCGGCGTTGGCCAGTGCCGGTCTCGGATCGTCCGATGTGGACGCTGTCGAGGCGCATGGCACTGGGACGACGCTGGGTGATCCGATCGAGGCCCAGGCGTTGCTGGCGACCTACGGACAGGACCGGAAGCAGCCGTTGTGGCTGGGGTCGATCAAATCGAACATCGGGCACAGCCAAGCCGCGGCGGGTGTCGCCGGGGTGATCAAGATGGTCCAGGCGATCCGGCACGGGGTTCTGCCGAAGAGCTTGCACATCGACGCGCCGTCGTCGCATGTGGACTGGTCGGCCGGTGCGGTCGAACTGCTGGCGGAAGCACGGTCGTGGCCGGATCAGGCTCGGCCGCGCCGGGCGGGGATCTCGTCGTTCGGGATCAGCGGGACCAACGCGCACGTGATCGTCGAACAGGCTCCGGACGAACCCGCCGCCGAGCCTGGCCGCGAGCTGAGCGTGGTGCCGTGGGTGTTGTCGGGCAAGAACGAGGAGGCAGTACGGGACCAGGCCCGACGGCTGGCGGCGCGACTGCAGGACGGGACGAGCCTGACTGACGTCGCCTTCTCGCTGGCTACGGCTCGTGCTGCGCTGAACTGCCGGACCGCGGTGGTCGGGCGGGACCGGGCCGAGCTGCTGCGCGGACTGGACGCGGTGGCTGACGGCGGACTGCCGGTGGCGACCGCCGGGGGCTCGGACGGCGTGGTGTTCGTCTTCCCTGGTCAGGGTTCGCAGTGGGTGGGGATGGCTCTGGGGTTGCTGGAGTCGAGCCCGGTGTTCGCGGAGCGACTAAACGAGTGCGCGGCGGCTCTGGAGTCCTTTGTGGACTGGTCGTTGCTCGACGTCCTCAGGGACGGTTCGTCGTTAGAACGGCTTGACGTAGTACAGCCGGTGCTGTGGGCCGTGATGGTCTCGCTGGCCGAAGTGTGGAAAGCCCACGGCGTCCGTCCGGCGGCGGTGGTCGGCCACAGTCAGGGTGAGATCGCGGCAGCGGTGGTGGCTGGCGGGTTGGCGCTGAACGATGGCGCGCGGGTCGTGGCGTTGCGGAGCAAGGCACTGACGGTTCTGTCCGGCAAGGGCGGGATGGTGTCAGTCGCTGAGCCGGTGGAGAAGCTGCGGCAGCGGCTTGGCGACCGGCTCTCGGTGGCGGCGGTGAACGGCCCCGGCTCGGTCGTAGTCTCCGGCGACCCCGACGCATTGGACGAACTGATCGCCGAATGCGAGCAGGACGGCGTCCGGGCCCGGAAGGTGCCGGTGGACTACGCCTCCCACTCGGCACACGTCGAGCAGATCGAGGCCGAGTTGCTCGACGTCCTGGCCCCGGTTTCGCCGGTGTCCGCAGAGGTGCCGTTCTACTCCGCGGTGACCGGCGAACCGCTCGACACCGCAGCCATGGACGCGGAGTACTGGTACCGCAACCTCCGCAACACCGTCGAGTTCGAAAAGGCCACGCGCAAGCTCCTGTCCGACGGCTATCAGGTCTTCGTAGAGGTCAGTCCGCATCCGGTGCTGGTGCCGGGATTGCAGGAGACACTCGACGACACGACCGCGGCAGCGATCGGAACCCTGCGCCGGGACGAAGGCGGCCTGGACCGGTTCACCGCTTCCCTCGGCGAGGTCTTCGCGCACGGCGGCGCGGTCGACTGGGACGTCTTCTTCGCCGGAACGGGCGCGCGGAAGGTCGATCTGCCCACCTACGCCTTCCAGCGCCAGCGCTACTGGCTGGACCCGGTCGCGCCGCGCGGAGACGTGCGGAGCCTCGGCCTCGTCGCCACCGGCCACCCCTTGCTGGCCGCGACGGTCGGACTGGCCGATTCCGACGGAGCCCTCTTCACCGGCCGGTTGTCCCTGGACACTCAGCCGTGGCTCGCCGATCACCTGGTGCTGGGTTCGGTCCTGTTCCCGGGCACCGGTTTCGTGGAACTAGCGCTGCACGCCGCCGAGCAGACCGGCTGCGACCTGCTGGAGGAATTGACGCTGGAAGCGCCGCTGGTGCTCCCGGCGTCCGGCGGGGTACAGGTCCAGGTCGTGGCCGGAAGCCCGGACGACTCCGGCGTCCGTCCGCTGGGCATCTACACCCGGCCCGACGACGACACCGGCCAGCCGTGGACCCGGCACGCGAGCGGGGTGCTCAGCCACCGGCGTCAGGCTCCGTCGTTCGACCTCGCGGCATGGCCGCCGCTGGAAGCCGTGCCGCTGGAGATCGGCGACGCCTACGAGCGGCTGTCCGGGTTCGGACTCGACTACGGCCCGGTCTTCCAAGGGCTGACCGGTGCTTGGCGGCGCGGAGCGGAGATCTTCGCCGAAGTCGCGCTGAGCGACGACACGGCGGCGGACGAGTTCGGCATCCATCCGGCGTTGCTCGACGCCGCCCTGCACGCGATCGCGATGGACGCCTCGGCGGGTCCTGGCGAAAGCCGGCTGCCGTTCAGCTGGACGGGCGTTTCGCTGTTCGCCTCCGGCGCTTCGACGCTGCGGGTCCGGCTGTTCCCGACCGGCTCCGGCGGGGTTTCGGTGGAATTCGCCGATGCCGCCGGTGTCCCGGTCGGCGTGGTCGGCGCGCTGGTCACGCGTCCAGTGTCGGCGGATCAGCTGAGGACCGCGGACACCGGCGGTTCGCTGTTGCAGGTGGCCTGGACCGAGGTTCCGGTCCCGGCGACCGAACGCACGTGCGCGGAGGTCGGTCCGACCGCGCGCTACCAGGACTTCGCGGCGCTGGCCGAACAGGACGAACTGCCGGACTTCGTGCTCGTCGAATGCGCGTCCGAGCGGGACGACGTCCGGGCGACGGTCGGCACCGTGCTGGCTGCGATCCAGTCGTGGCTGTCCGAAGAACGACTTTCCGACACCCGCCTCGCGGTGGTGACCCGTGGTGCCGTCGACGGCAGCGACCTGGCTGCGGCGGCCGTGTGGGGGCTCGTGCGGTCCGCGCAGTCGGAGCATCCCGGACGGCTCGTGCTGGTGGACGTCGACGGTCCGGCCTCGTACGCCCAGCTGCCTCATGCGCTCGCACTGGACGAGCCGCAGCTGGCGATCAGCGGCGGTGTGGTGCGGGTGCCCAGGCTGGAACGAGCACCGTCCACTGTGGAGCAACCGGCGATCGACGGCACAGTCTTGATTACCGGCGGCACAGGAACGCTGGGCGGATTCGTCGCTCGGCATCTGGTGACCGCGCACGGCGTCCGCCAGCTGGTGCTGCTCAGCCGACGCGGCCTGGCCGCGCCCGGAGCGCCGGAGCTGGTCGCCGAGCTGCGCGAGCTGGGGGCCGAAGTCGCCGTGGTCGCGTGCGACGCGGCCGACCGGGAGGCGCTGGCGGCTGTCCTCGCGCAGCATTCGCTGGCCGGTGTCGTGCACACCGCGGGCGTGCTCGACGACGGAGTGGTCGCGTCGCTGACCCCGGAACGACTCGACATCGTGTTGCGCCCGAAGGCGGACGCGGCACGGAACCTGGACGAGCTGACCCGCGAACACGACCTGAGCTTGTTCGTCCTGTTCTCCTCGGCCGCCGGACTGCTGGGCAGCGCGGGACAGGGCAACTACGCCGCGGCCAACGCCTTCCTGGACGCACTCGCCCAGCGCCGCCGGGCCGACGGCCTCCCCGCCGTGTCGCTGGCCTGGGGGCTCTGGGAAGAGTCCAGTGAACTCACCGGCAGCCTGGACAAGTCCGACGTCGGCCGGATGAGCCGGTCCGGGATGACGGCGCTGTCCGCCGAAGCCGGGCTGGCGTTGTTCGACGTGGCGCTCGGCGCGGAAGCGGGCGTGCTGGCCCCGGTCCAGCTGGACTTGGCCGCCTTACGGTCGGCTGAAGCGGTTCCTTCGCTGTTCCGCGGGTTGGTCCGGACACCGGCCCGGCGCGCGAGCAAGCCCGGTTCCGCGGACGGGTTGCGGCAGCGGCTGGCGGGGATGGGCGAGGCGGAGCGGGAACGAGCGCTGCTCGAGGTGGTCCGCACGCACGTGGCGGGAGTACTGGGCTTCAGCGCGCCGGGTGCCATCGGGGCGTCCCGGGCGTTCAGCGACCTGGGTTTCGACTCGCTGACCGCGCTGGAACTGCGCAACCGGCTCAACGGCGCGACCGGGCTCCGGCTGCCGGCCACGCTGGTCTTCGACCATCCCACCCCCACCGCCCTCGCCCGGCAGTTGCAGGCCCAGCTCGTCGGGACTGACGCCCCAGTCACGTCCGCGCCAGTGGCGAAGCCCGCCGACGAACCCATCGCGATCGTGGGCATGGCGTGCCGTTTCCCCGGCGGTGTGTCGTCGCCCGAGGACCTTTGGCGGCTGGTCGCGGGCGGAACCGACGCGATCTCCGCGCTCCCGGAAGACCGGAACTGGGACCTCGACGGGCTGTACGACTTCGCGGCCGCGCCCGGGAACGAGGGCGTCAGCCGGGCCCGCGAGGGCGGTTTCCTTTACGACGCAGCGGATTTCGACGCCGACTTCTTCGCCATTTCCCCACGTGAGGCGCTGGCGATGGATCCGCAGCAGCGGTTGCTCCTGGAAACCGCGTGGGAAGCCTTGGAGCGCGCGGGAATCGATCCGCACACCTTGCGCGGCAGCGCGACCGGGGTGTTCGCGGGCGTGATGTACCACGACTACGGCATGCGTTCCAGCTCGGTGCCGGACGGAGTCGAGGCATACCTGGGCAACGGCAACGCCGGGAGCGTCGCGTCCGGCCGGGTGTCGTACGTCTTCGGCTTCGAGGGCCCGGCGGTCACTGTGGATACGGCCTGCTCGTCCTCGCTCGTCGCGTTGCACCTCGCCGCGCAATCGCTGCGGTCGGGGGAGTGTTCACTGGCGCTGGCCGGCGGCGTGACCGTGCTGTCCAATCCCGGCATCTTCACCGAGTTCTCCCGCCAGCGCGGGCTGGCCGGGGACGGGCGGTGCAAGCCGTTCTCGGCGGCCGCCGACGGCACCGGCTGGGGCGAAGGCGTCGGGCTGGTCCTCGTGGAGCGGCTGTCGGACGCCCGGCGGAACGGGCATCAGGTGCTCGCGGTGGTGCGCGGCAGCGCGGTGAACCAGGACGGCGCGTCCAACGGACTGACCGCGCCGAACGGCCCGTCGCAGCAACGCGTCATCCGGCAAGCGCTGGCCAGCTCCGGGCTGGCGGCGGGCGAGGTCGACGCGGTGGAGGCGCACGGCACCGGAACGTCCCTCGGCGACCCGATCGAAGCGCAGGCGCTCGTGGCGGCTTACGGACAGGACCGGCCCGCCGACCGTCCACTGTGGATCGGCTCGGTGAAGTCCAACATCGGGCACACGCAGGCCGCCGCCGGGGTCGCGGGCGTGATCAAGATGGTGCAGGCGATGCGGTACGGCCAGCTTCCGAAGAGCCTGCACATCGACGAGCCGTCGCCGCACGTCGACTGGTCGGCCGGTGCGGTCGAACTGTTGTCCGAGGCGAGGCCGTGGCCGGAAGCCGCACATCCGCGCCGGGCGGGGGTGTCCTCGTTCGGTGCCAGCGGCACGAACGCCCACGTGATTCTCGAACAGGCTCCCGACGCGGACGTCGAGCCGGAACCAGAGCCGCCCGCGTTGCTGCCGTGGGTGCTGTCCGCGAAGAACGAGGAAGCACTGCGGCAGCAAGCCCGCGCGCTGAGCGAATGGGTGCGGGCCGACGAAACCCGGACGGCGACGGACGTGGCGTATTCCCTTGCCACCACCCGAGCTTCGCTGGAACACCGGGCGGCAGTGGTGGCCGGGAGCCGCGACGAACTCTTGCGCGGACTGGACGCGGTGGCCGAGGGCGAGCGGCCCGCGGGTGTCGTGGCGAACGCCGCCGCGGAGTCCGGGAACGCAGTGTTCGTCTTTCCCGGCCAGGGTTCGCAGTGGGCAGGGATGGCGCTGGGGTTGCTTGAGTCGAGTCCGGTGTTCGCGGAGCGGCTGAGTGAGTGTGCGGCGGCTCTGGAGTCCTTTGTGGACTGGTCGTTGCTGGACGTGCTTCGCGGCGTCGCAGGAGCGCCCTCGCTGGACCGGGTCGACGTCGTTCAGCCCGCGCTGTGGGCGGTGATGGTGTCGCTGGCCGAGGTCTGGCAGGCACACGGCGTTCAGCCCGCCGCCGTCGTCGGTCACTCGCAGGGCGAGATCGCTGCGGCGTGCGTGGCGGGGGCGTTGTCGCTTGAGGACGGTGCCCGGGTTTCCGCGTTGCGTAGCCGAGCGTTGCTGGCGCTGGCCGGTCACGGCGAAATGGTGTCCGTCGTCGCGTCGGCGGACTGGGTGCGCGAACGGATCGAGCCGTTCGACGAGCGGATCTCGGTGGCCGCGGTGAACGGTCCGGGCACCGTCGTGGTTTCCGGGGAACCGGCCGCCCTGGCGGAGCTGATCACGGTCTGCGAGGCCGAAGGCGTACGGGCTCGCCGGGTTCCGGTGGACTACGCCTCCCATTCGCCGCACGTCGAGCAGATCGAAGACGAACTCCGGAAGGTCTTGGAGCCGATCAGCCCACGGCCCGCGAAAATCCCGTTCTACTCGACGCTGACCGGCGAGCCGATCGACACCACCGCTCTCGACGCCGATTACTGGTACCGAAACCTCCGGCACACAGTGCGCTTCGAGGACACGACCCGTCGGCTGCTGACTGACGGCCACCGAGTGTTCCTCGAAATCAGCGCACACCCGGTGTTGCTGACCGGCCTGCAAGAAACCATCGAGGACACCGGCGAAGCCGCAGCGGCCGTCGGAACCCTGCGGCGTGACGAGGGCGGGTTCGACCGGTTCCTGCTTTCGCTGGCCGAAGCGCACACCCACGGCGCCGTCGTGGACTGGACGTCCTTCTTCGCCGGGACCGGAGCCCGCCGGACGGAGCTGCCGACCTACGCCTTCCAGCGGCAGCGCTACTGGCTGGACGCGATCGCTCCGGCCGGGGACGCCCGCGGCCTCGGCCTGACGGCGACCGAACATCCGCTGCTGGGCGCCGCGGTCGCGCTGCCGGAGTCGGACGGGGTCCTGTTCACCGGCAGGCTGTCGGTCGAAACACAGCCTTGGCTGGCCGACCACACCGCGCTGGGTTCGGTCCTGTTCCCCGGCGTCGGCTTGGTGGAATTCGCGCTGGAGGCCGGCCGTCAGGTCGGCTGCGGCGTCCTGGCCGAACTCGTCCTGGAGACTCCGCTGCTGCTGCCGGAACGCGGCGGTGTCCACGTGCAGGTCGTGGTCGGCGGCGCCGACAGCTCCGGGCATCGGGCAGTGAGCATCTATTCGCGGCCGGAGTCGGAAGACCTGTCGGGTGACTGGGTCCGGCGCGCGACCGGCGTGCTGGCCGTCGCGGCCGAACTGCCGTCCGTCGAACTGGAGGCGTGGCCGCCCGCGGACGCCGAGGCAGTGCCGGTCGACGAGGTCTACGACCGGATGACGGCGCTCGGCCTGCACTACGGCCCGGCGTTCCAAGGGCTTTCCGCGGTCTGGCGGCGCGGCGACGAGATCTGGGCCGAAGCCCGGCTGCCCGAGGGAGTGGACGCGGGCTCGTTCGGCGTGCATCCGGCGCTGCTGGACTCGGCGCTGCACGGCGTCGTGGCCGGCGACTTCGTGCCCGACGACGAGACGACCGGACAGCCCCGGCTCCCGTTCTCCTGGTCCGGGGTTTCGTTGCACGCCACCGGTGTGTCCGCCCTGCGCGCCCGGTTGTCGCCGACGGAGCCGGGCGGCGTGGCGGTGTCTCTGACCGACTCCGACGGGACGCTGGTCGCGGTGGTCGAGTCGCTGGTGACCCGGCCGGTTTCGGCCGGAGCGCTCGCGGCCGAGCGGCCCGCCGGGGACTCGCTGTTCCGCCTCGCCTGGATCCAGCAGCCGGTCGCCAGCGCGAAACCCGCCCGGTGGGCGGTGCTCGGCGAGCAAACCGAGCTGGCCGGAACCGAGGTCGCCCGTTATGGAGAGCTGACCGAACTGGCCAAGGACGACGTGCCCGAGCTGGTGTTGGCGGAGTGCGCGTCCGGTGCGACAGCGCGGACAGCGGCGAACTCCGCGCTGCGTCTCGTGCAGTCCTGGCTCGCCGAAGAACGGTTCGCGGACTCCCGGCTGGTCCTGATCACCCGCGGTGCAATCGACGGCGAGGACCTGGCCGCCGCCGCGGTCTGGGGCCTGGTGCGGTCCGCGCAGTCGGAACACCCGGGGCGGTTCGTGCTGGCAGACCTCGACGGCAGCCCGGCGTCATACGAGCGGCTGCCGGGTGCGCTGGCGCTCGACGAGCCGCAGCTTGCGATCAGCGAGGGCGTGGTCCGGGTGCCGAGGCTGGAGAAGCGGGCACCGGTCGCCGCGGAACCTCCGGTCCTGGACGGCACGGTTTTGCTCACCGGCGGAACGGGGATGCTGGGCGGGTTCGTCGCCCGGCATCTGGTCACCGCGCACGCCGTCCGCCGGTTGGTGCTGCTCAGCCGTCGCGGGCTCGCCGCGCCGGGAGCGGCGGAGCTGGTCGCCGAACTGGGCGAACTGGGAGCCGAAGTCACCGTCGCCGCGTGCGACGCGGCCGACCGGGAAGCGCTGGCCGGGGTGCTCGACCAGATCCCGGCGGAGCACCCGTTGACCGCCGTGGTGCACACCGCGGGCGTGCTCGACGACGGCGTGGTCGAATCCCTTTCCCCGGAACGGATCGACACCGTGTTCCGCCCGAAGGTCGACGCGGCGCAGAACCTGCACGACCTCACCCGGCATCTCGACCTCGACGCGTTCGTCCTGTTCTCGTCGGCGGCCGGTCTGCTCGGCGGTCCCGGCCAAGCGAACTACGCGGCGGCGAACGCTTTCGTCGACGCGCTAGCCCGCCAGCGTCGCGCACAAGGGCTTCCCGCGGTGTCGCTGGAGTGGGGATTGTGGTCGGACGAAAGCGAACTGACCGCGGGCATCGGCAAGTCCGACCGGAGCCGGATGACGCGCGCCGGAGTCGTCGGCCTGTCCGCGGCGGACGGTCTGGCGTTGTTCGACGCGGCGCTTGCCGGTGACGACGCGGTGCTCGCACCAATGCGGATCGACCTGGCTTCGCTGAACGCCGGGGAGGTACCGGTCCTGTTCCGCGGCCTCGTGCGCTCGCGCGGCCGGGACACGGCGAAGCCGGGCGATTCGGCCGACGCGCTGCGGAAACGCTTGGCCGAGGCCGCGGAAGCCGATCGGGAGCGGGTGCTTCTGGAACTGGTGCGCAAGCACGTCGCCGGGGTGCTCGGGTTCGCCGCGCCGGACGCCGTCGCGCCTGCCCGGGCGTTCACCGAACTCGGTTTCGACTCGCTGACCGCACTCGAACTGCGTAATCGGTTGAACACCGCCACCGGACTGCGTTTTTCCGCGACGCTCGTCTTCGACTACCCGACCCCGGTCGCGCTGGCCAAGCACCTGCGCGCCGAATTCGAGGACGAGGCGGCGGGCGAGGCCGCCGGACTGGCCGAACTCGCCCGGCTGGAGCGGGCGCTGGCCGGGACCAGCCCGGACCCCGCCGTCGTGAAACGGCTGGAAGCGCTGCTGGCGGCGGGCAAACGAGCGGAGCAGGCCGTCGACCAGGAGATCGACCAGGCGAGCGACGAGGAGATCTTCGACCTCATCAACGAGGAACTCGGACTGTCCTGAATGGACGAATCAGCGGCGTATCCGCAAGGGAGGACTTCATCATGCGCGTTCTGTTCGTGACGTCGCCCGGCGTGGGACACACGTTCCCCACCGTGCCGACCGCGTGGGCGTTCCAGCTGGCCGGGCACGAGGTCCTGCTGGCCACCGGCCACTACCAGGGATACGACGAGACCCCGGCCAAGGCCGGGCTGCGGGTGGTCGACGCCGCGCCGGACCTCGACTTCACCGGCGTGTTCGGCAAGGTGCTGCGCGACTCCGCCGACCTGGTGCCCAACCTCCAGGACCCCTCGGTGGCCGCGGAGTTCTCGATCCGGCTGTTCGCCGAATGCAGCAAGGCACTGGTGCACGGCACGATGAAACTCGCGCAGCGGTGGCGGCCGGACCTGGTCGTGCACACCCCGATGGACGGCGCGGGCCCGCTCGTCGCCGCGAAGCTCGGCATTCCGTCGGTGCTGCACGGAATCAACTTCGGCATGCCGATCGACATGAGCCGGTCGGTGTACGAGCGGATGGGCCAGGAATTCGAACGCTTCGGCGTGGCGCCCGGTTCGCCGTCGGCGTCGATCGACGTGGCGCCGCCGAGCATGCGTTCGAGCTACTCGCACGGCTGGCCGATGCGGTTCCTGCCCTATAACGGCGGCGCGCTGATGCCGGAATGGCTGTACACGCCGCCGAAGAAACCGCGGGTCACGGTCACCCTCGGCTCGGTCATCCCGCAGATGCTCGGCAGCGGCGCGCTCCGCCAGTTCGTCGAGGGCGCGGGGGAGATCGACGCCGAGTTCGTCCTCACCATCGGCAGCGTGAACCCGAGCGAACTGCGCGGGCTGCCCAAGAACATCCGCCTCGTCAAATGGGTGCCGCTGAACGCGCTGCTGGCTACCTCGGACGCGGTCATCCACCACGGCGGCGCGGGCACCACCCTGACGGTGATCGACGCCGGACTGCCGCAGATCGTGCTGCCGCAGAGCGACGACCAGTTCCTCAACGCCGGCGCGGTGAACAAACGCGGCCTCGGCACGGTGGTGCGCCCCGGCGAACTCGACGCCGGGCAGGTGCGGGAACTGCTGGCCGACACCGCGATGCGCGCCGCCGCCGAGGAGGTCGCCGCCGAGGTGCGCGCCCTGCCGTCGGCTACCGAGGTGGTGCCGAAAATCGTCGCGCTGGCCGGCTGACCCGGGCCACCGCACTCCTTGAGACTTGAGCGCCCGGCGCTCGACCACGACTTCGACGGGAAGATGGGCATGGCGGACGAGGGCAAACTCCGGGAATACCTGAAGCTGGTGACGACCGAGCTGCGGCAGACGCGGAAGCGGCTTCAGGAGGTCCAAGAGCCGGAGCCGGTCGCGATTGTCTCGATGGGCTGCCGGTTCCCGGGCGGAGTCGCCTCCCCGGAGGACTTCTGGCAGCTCGTCGGCAACGGCGTCGACGCGATCTCCGAGTACCCGGACGACCGCGGCTGGAACGTCGAGGCGCCCGAATCGGGCCCGGAGTACGAGAAGGTCGGCGGTTTTCTGTACGACGGGCTCGAATTCGACGCCGGGTTCTTCGGGATCTCCCCGCGCGAGGCGCTGGCGATGGACCCGCAGCAGCGGCTGCTGCTGGAGTCGTCGTGGGAGGCGATCGAACGCGCCGGGATCGACCCGCGGTCGTTGCGGGGCAGCGCCACCGGGGTGTTCGCGGGCGTGATGTACCACGACTACGGCTCGCGGTCGAGCGCCGTTCCCGAAGGCGTCGAGGTCTATCTTGGCAACGGCAGCGCCGGGAGTGTGGTCTCCGGCCGGGTGTCGTACGTGTTCGGGTTCGAGGGTCCTGCGGTGACGGTCGACACGGCTTGTTCGTCGTCGCTGGTGGCTCTGCATTTGGCGGTGCAGTCGCTGCGGTCCGGGGAGTGTTCGCTGGCACTGGCCGGCGGGGTGACGATGATGGCCACCCCGGCGATCTTCTCCGACTTTTCCCGGCAGGGCGGGCTCGCCCCGAACGGCCGGTGCAAGCCGTTCGCCGAGGCGGCTGACGGATCCGGCTTCTCCGAGGGGCTGGGAGTGCTGCTGCTGGAGCGGTTGTCGGACGCCCGGCGCAACGGGCATCCGGTGCTCGCGGTGGTGCGGGGTTCGGCGGTGAATCAGGACGGTGCTTCGAATGGGCTGACGGCTCCGAACGGTCCTTCGCAGCAGCGGGTGATTCGTGCGGCGTTGGCGAATGCCGGGCTGGAACCGTCCGAAGTGGACGCGGTGGAGGCGCACGGAACCGGGACCACTTTGGGCGATCCGATTGAGGCGCAGGCTCTTCTGGCGACCTACGGACAGGACCGGGAGCAGCCGTTGTGGCTGGGGTCGGTGAAGTCGAACATCGGGCACACTCAGGCGGCGGCGGGTGTCGCCGGGGTGATGAAGATGGTGCTGGCGATGCGGCACGGTTTGTTGCCGAAGAGCTTGCATGTTGACGAGCCGTCGTCGCATGTGGACTGGTCGGCTGGTGCGGTGGAGTTGTTGTCGGAGGCCAGGGAGTGGCCGGATGATCGTCCGCGCCGGGCCGGGGTTTCTTCGTTCGGGATCAGCGGGACCAACGCGCACGTGATCGTGGAGCAAGCGTCGGAGGAGCCGGTCGCCGCGGAGGAACCTAGCCGCGAGCTGGCCGTGTTGCCGTGGGTGTTCTCGGCGGAGAGCCCGGAGGCACTGCGTGACCAGGCTCGGCTGCTGGGTGCGCGGGTGCGGGACGACGCCGGTTTGGCACCGCTGGACGTGGCGTATTCGCTGGCGACCGCTCGTGCCGCGCTGACCCGCCGGGTCGCGGTGGTGGGCCGCGACCGGGACGAGTTGCTGCGCGGCGTCGACGCGGTGTCCGACGGCGAGTTGCTGCCTGCTTCCGCCGTGGGGTCCGGGGACGTGGTGTTCGTTTTCCCTGGCCAGGGTTCGCAGTGGGCTGGGATGGCGTTGGAGTTGCTTGAGTCTTCTCCGGTGTTCGCGGAGCGAATGAACGAGTGCGCGACGGCCTTGGAGTCCTTTGTGGACTGGTCGTTGCTGGATGTGCTCCGGGACGCTTCTTCGCTGGAGCGACTTGACGTAGTACAGCCGGTGTTGTGGGCCGTGATGGTCTCATTGGCTGAGGTGTGGCAGGCGCACGGCGTTCGCCCGGCTGCGGTGGTGGGGCACAGTCAGGGTGAGATTGCTGCTGCTGTGGCGGCGGGCGGATTGTCCCTGCAGGACGGTGCTCGGGTCGTTGCACTGCGCAGTAAGGCGTTGAAGGTGTTGTCCGGCAAGGGCGGGATGGTGTCGGTCGCTGAGCCGGTGGAGAAGCTGCGGGAGCGGCTTGGTCACCGGCTCTCGGTGGCAGCGGTGAACGGGCCGGGTTCGGTGGTGGTTTCTGGTGATCCCGACGCGTTGGACGAACTGATCGCGGCGTGCGAGCAGGACGGTGTTCGGGCTCGGAAGGTTCCGGTGGATTACGCATCGCACTCGGCGCACGTCGAGCAGATCGAGGCCGAATTGCTCGACGTCCTGGCTCCGGTGTCGCCGACGCCGGGGCAGATTCCGTTCTGCTCGGCGGTGACCGGCGAACTGATCGACACCGCGACCCTCGACGCGGAGTACTGGTACCGCAACCTCCGGCAGACGGTGGAGTTCGAGCAGGCGACGCGCCGGTTGCTGGCCGACGGGCACCGGGTGTTCGTCGAGGTCAGCCCGCATCCGGTGCTGGTACCCGGGCTGCAGGACACGATCGACGGCGCGGACACGGCCGCGGCGGCGGTGGGCACGCTGCGTCGCGACGAGGGCGGCCTGGACCGATTCCTGGTTTCGCTGGGCGAAGTGTTCGCCCGGGGCGGGGCGGTCGACTGGGACGTCTTCTTCACCGGCACCGGAGCCCGCAAGGTGGATTTGCCGACTTATCCGTTCCAGCGGCAGCGCTACTGGCTGGAGCCGGTCGCGGCGCGCGGAGATGTGCGGAGCCTGGGCTTGAGTGCGGCCGGGCATCCGTTGCTCGGCGCGGCCACCGGTCTGCCGGAACTGGACGGGACGCTGTTCACCGGTCAGCTTTCGACGGAAACCCAGCCCTGGCTGGCCGACCACGCGGTGCTGGGCTCGGTGCTGTTCCCGGGCACCGGTTTTGTCGAGTTCGCGCTTCAGGCCGGTCAGCAGGTGGGCTGCGACCTGCTGGAGGAGCTGACCCTGGAGGCTCCGCTGGTGCTGCCGGAGCAGGGCGGGGTCCACGTGCAGGTGCTGGTCGGCAGCGCAGGTGAAGCCGGAACGCGGCCGCTGAGCATCTACACCCGGCCGGACGTCCCCGACGAGGCACTGGCGAAAGCGTGGACCCGGCACGCCACCGGAATTCTCGCCCAGGGCGCGCCCGCTTCCGCTGCCGATCTCGCCGCTTGGCCGCCTGCGGGGGCCGAAGAGGTGCCGGTGACCGAGGTGTACGACCGGCTGGGCGGCCTCGGACTCGACTACGGCCCGGTTTTCCGCGGCCTTGCCGGAGTCTGGCGGCGCGACGGCGACGTCTTCGCCGAGGTGCGGCTGCCTGCCGGGACCAGCGCCGAAGGATTCCAGGCACATCCGGCATTGCTGGACGCCGCCTTGCACGGGATCGTCGTGGGCGACTTCGTCGACGACCCGGGCAGCGCCCCGCAGGCCCGGCTGCCGTTCGCCTGGACCAACGTGACGATGCCGTCGACCGGCGCTTCCGTGCTGCGTGTGCGGCTGTCTCCCACTGCTTCCGGTGGCGTGTCGATCGAACTCGCCGACGGTGCCGGTGTCCCGGTCGGTGCGGTCGGAGAACTGGTGACGCGCGCGGTGTCGGCGGACCAGTTGCGGGCCGCGCGGCCGGTCGAGGACGACGCGTTGTTCCGGGTGGACTGGGTCGAGTCGTCGGTCGCCGAGGCGGAGACCGGGTTCCTCCGCTGGGCCGTGGTGGGCGACAGCGCCGGGTTGCTCAGCCCACTGTCCGAAGTGGACGACATGGAACTGACCCGATGCCGGGATCTGACCGCGCTCGCCGAGGGCATGGACGTACCCGAGCTGGCGCTGGTCGGGATCGTCCCGGCCGATCTGCTGAGCGGCGATCTGGTCGAGGCGACGCATGCCGCCGCCGCGGAGGTGCTGAACCTGGTGCAGACCTGGGTGTCGGACCCGCGGTTCGACGGGATGCGGCTGGCGGTGGTCACGAAGAACGCGGTCGCCGCGAAGGCGGGCGAGGGCGTCAGCGATCTGGCCGGTGCGGCGGTGTGGGGGCTGGTGCGCTCAGCTCAGTCGGAGCATCCGGGACGGCTGGTGCTGGTGGACGTCGACGGCGAAACGGCATCGTTCGACCAGCTTCCCGCCGCGCTGGAACTGGACGAACCGCAACTCGCGGTCCGGGACGGCGTGGTGCGGGTGCCGCGGTTGCAGCGAGTCCCGGTCGAGGCGGGCCGGGTGCTCGGGCAAGGCGGGGTGCCGGGCTTCGCGCCGGACGGCACGGTGCTGGTCACCGGCGGCACCGGGACGTTGGGCGGCGTGGTGGCCCGGCATCTGGTGTCCGCGCACGGGGTGCGGCATCTGGTGCTGCTCAGCCGTCGTGGCGCGGCGGCGTCCGGTGCGGCGGAGCTGACCGCCGAGCTCGGCGAACTGGGCGCGGAAGTGACGGTCGCCGAATGCGACGCGGCCGACCGGGAAGCGCTGGCGGGCGTGCTTTCCCGGATACCGGCGGAGCATCCGCTGACCGGCGTGGTGCACGCGGCGGGCGTGCTGGACGACGGCGTGATCGAGTCGCTGACGCCGGAGCGGATCGACGCGGTGTTCCGGCCGAAGGTCGACGCGGCCGTCAATCTGCACGAACTGACCCGCGACGAAGACCTGAGCGTCTTCGCTCTGTTCTCCTCCATGGCCGGGGTGCTGGGCGGTCCGGGACAGGGAAACTACGCCGCCGCCAACGCTTTCCTGGACGCACTGGCCCAGCGCCGCCGGGCGCAGGGACACCGGGCGGTCTCACTGGCGTGGGGCCTCTGGGAACAGTCGAGCGAACTCACCGCCGAGGTCGACGCCGATCGGATGGCCGCGCAAGGAATCCACCCGCTCACCGCCCAGGAAGCGCTGGCGTTGTTCGACGCCGGTTTGGCGGGCGACCGGGCGCTGGTGGTGCCGGCCCGGATCGACACCGCAGCCCTGCGCGGGGCCGCTAGCCGGGTTCCCGCGCTGCTGCGCGGTCTGGTCCGCGCACCGGCCAAACGCACGACGGAACCGGCCGCCGCCGACGGCGCGGAATCCTTGCTGCCCCGGCTCGCCGGGTTGTCGCCGGACGAACAGCACAGCTTGCTGCTGGAGGTGGTGCGCACGCACACCGCGGCGGTGCTGGGCCACAACGGAATCGCGGCGGTCGAGCCGGAACGAGCCTTCACCGAACTGGGACTGGATTCGCTGACCGCGGTCGAATTGCGGAACCGGCTCAACTGGGCGACCGGGGTTTCGCTGCCGGCCAGCCTGATCTTCAACCACCCCACGCCCACCGCACTGGCGCGGCATCTGCGGACGCAAGTGTCCGCCGCGGGTTCGGTGGACGGACTGGGGGACAGCGTCGAGGAGGGCGCGGAGGACGCCATCGCCTCGCTGTACCGGCGGGCCAACGAACTCGGCCGGTACGACGAAGGATTCACCCTGCTGCGGGCAGCCGCGGCGCTGCGTCCGGTGTTCCGTGCCGGAACCCCGGAAGCGGAGGAACCCCGCCTGGTCCGATTGTCCAAAGAGGACTCCGCGGCGAGCGTGGTCTGTTTCACCTCCCCGATGGCCGAGCAAAGCCCGTACCAATACACCCGGTTCGCCGGTGCGCTCCGGCAGCTGCGCGACGTGTCGGTGCTGCTCTCGCCCGGTTTCGTCGCGGAGGAACTGTTGCCCGCCACCCTCGACGACGTGGTCGAGGTGCAAGCGGACGCGGTGCTGCGGGCCGCGGCGGGCGCGCCGGTCGTGCTCGTCGGGCACTCCTCGGGCGGCTGGTTCGCACACGCCGTCGCGAGCCGCCTGGAAAGCATCGGAGCAACCCCCGCCGCGGTCGTGCTCGTGGACACGATCCTGCCCCGGCACGAGGTGGTCCGGTCGATCCGGTCGGTCTGGGCGGACAACCAGCTCGAGCGCGAACAGCAGGCTGGGCAGTACGATCACGTGCAGCTGACCTCGATGGCCGCCTACACCGATCTTTTCCTGGAATGGCGACCGGAAAAGATCTCCGCGCCTACCTTGTTCGTCCGCGCGCTGACCCCGCCGGTGCCCGGGGAAACCGAAGCGGAAACCGAGGCATTGCGCACCTCGTGGGAACTCGAACACACCGCTGTCGACGCACCCGGCGACCATTGGTCGATGATGGACGAATTCGCCGGTTCCACCGCACGGGCGGTAGAGGAGTGGCTGTGCACCGCAGTGCTGCCGAAAGTGCTGTCGAACAGTGCCGAGCATTCGCCCGACGCGGCGTAAGGTTTTGAAAAACTTTGAGAGGAGTCCTGCGTGAGCACTGAAGCCGAATACGGAACCACGCCTCTGCGACACTTTTGGATGCGCGGCGAAGCACCGAAGGAGCGGGTCGCCTTCGACGAGCGGACCGGCATCTGGAGCGTCTACGGCTACGAAGAGACGCTTCAGATCATGGCGGACACCGACACCTTCTCCTCCGGCATCTCGCGGGTCGTGCCGGAGCTGGCGGAGTTCACCGAAGGCGGTCTGACCACGCTCGACCCGCCCCGGCACACCAAACTGCGCAAGATCGTCAGCAAGGCGTTCACGCCGCGCGTGGTCAGCGACATGGAATCGGCCATTCAGCGGATCTCCGAGGAATTGCTGGACCAGGTCGAGGGTGGCCGGATGGACCTCGTCGGCGATTTCGCCTATCCGCTTCCGGTCATCGTCATCGCCGACCTGCTCGGCATTCCGGCCGAGGAACGGGAAACCTTCCGCGGCTGGGTCGACGCGATGCTCAGCGGCACCATGGACATGTCGCTGAACGAACGCAGCGAGGAATACGACAAGGAGTTCGCCCGGGCGATCGAGAACATCCAGAATCTCAACTCCTTCATCGCCGAGCACGCGAAGTCCCGCCGCACCGCGCCGCGCGACGACCTGCTGACCCGGCTCGTCGAGGCGGAGGTGGACGGCGAGCGGCTGACCGACCAGGAGGTCACCAACTTCGCCGCGCTGTTCCTGCTCGCCGGCCACGTCACCACGTCGGCACTGCTCGGCAACATGATCCTGTGCCTCGACCAGTACCCGCAGCAGCGGAAAGAGGTGCGGGACGACCGTTCGCTCGTGCCGTCGGCGATCGAGGAGGCGCTGCGGATGTACAGCCCGTTCGCGTCGATCTCCCGGGTCACCCAGACCGAGGCCGACGTCGCGGGCACGAAGATCCCGGCCGACCAGCTGGTCGCGCTCGTCCTCGGCGCGGCCAACCGCGACGAGCGCCAGTTCGCCGACCCGCACGTCTACGACATCCGGCGCGACCCGAACCCGCACCTCGCCTTCGGCCGCGGCATCCACTTCTGCATCGGCGCGCCGCTCGCCCGGCTGGAGGGGCGCATCGCGATGAACCTGCTGCTCGACCGGTTCCCGGACCTGCGCTGCGACCCGGACGAACCGCCGACGTACCTGACGATCCCGAACCTGACCGGTGCGCAGAAGCTCCCGCTGCTGCTCACCCCGGAGGCCTGACCGGCGGCGGCCGGAGGCGCGCTTCCGGCCGCCACGGGGCGGGTTCAGCGGACTCGGTGGTTCTGGCGTGTTCGACTGACGCCGGGACCGCAGTTGATCGTGCGAAAACTGGACCAGAATGGCGTCCGGGACGTTCCGGCCGTCGCTCGCTGCCTGGGCACTGGCCGGAAGGTTCGTTTCCGGCCGCAGCAGGGCGCTTTCCGCGGTCCTGACGTGTTCGACTGCTGTCCTTCCCGCAGTTGACCACCCGGTGCCGGATACCCGAACGGCGGCCAGGGAAGTCTCCCCGGCCGCCGCTGTCGTGCCCGCCGCCGGAACCCGCCGGAGGCCTCATTTCCCCGCGCCGCAAGCGCCCCAATGCCACATTGGGTGCGTCCCACGCACCCAATGTGGCGTTCGGTGCGTCCGACGCACCCAATGCCACATTGGGGTGGAGTGCGGACTAGCCGGAAACGACGGCCGTCCACTCCTTCTTGCACCGGCTGCCCAGTTCGTCGTCCTCCGGGGTGGGGAAGGTGGACTTGTCGATCTGGTCGCCCCGCAGGTGCCGGTCGAGGTATTTCAGTGCCACTTCCCACGCCGAGCCGATTTCCGGCGCGATGGCGCTCCACATCGCCGCGTCGGCGACCATCGTGTGCTCGAATTCGAGAACGGTTCCGCCCGCTGAATTCTCCCGCAGCCGCAATTGCGCCTCGCCGGGCGCGCCGTGGATCGCCATCGTCACCGAAAGCAGCCCGGGCGCCTCGCACCGGGTGATCTCGCCTTCGGCGTAGCTTTCCAATTGGTACGTTCCGCCGACCCGCAGTTCCCCGGTGACCGGGAGGAACCACGTGTCGATCCGCGACCGCGTGGTGCACGCGGCCCAGACTTCCTTGACCGGCGCGGAAAAACTCCGCCGGATCCGGACGCTGCAACCGGCCTGCCCGCCGATTTCCCGTTCGCCGGTCTCGCGTTCGGCGGCGCCCAGCCAGGCGTCCATGTCGTCCATTTTTCCGATTCCCTTCTCCGGACGTGCGCTCGGCTCGGATGCCCCGGATTTATTAGCATGTTCGGGGACGCCGCGGCGAACCTCGTGGACAGCGGATCCCGGCGGGGATACCGTCCGGGAGCCGGAGCGAAGCACAGTCACGGGGGTCCGCATGCCCAGTCCCACCGAAGAAGAGACGATCCTGTGGGACGTCATCGTCGTCGGAACGGGCATGGGCGGCGGGACGATCGGGTACGAACTGGCCCGGCTCGGCAGGCGCGTGCTTTTCCTCGAAAAGGGAATCGCCGATTCGGCGCGGCAGATTTCCGGCGTCTATCCCGAAGAGACCTTCGACCTCGCCGAGCTGACGGACGCCGAGTACGCGGACCGGCTCGCCCGCAGCGGCCGGAACACCGACTGGTACCTCGACGCCACCCGCCCGGACAAACCGAAGACGTTCCGCCCGTACGTCGGATCCGGCGTCGGCGGGTCTTCGGCCCTCTACGGCATGGTCACCGAACGGTTCTTCCGCGAGGACTTCCAGCCGCGCGGCAATTTCGCCGAGGTCGGCGACTCCACCGTGCCGGAGTACTGGCCGGTGAAATACGACGAAATGGCCCCCTGGTACGCGAAAGCGGAGCAGCTCTACCGGGTGCGCGGCACCGCCGACCCGCTCCGGCCTTCCGACGAAACCGATTCGCTGCTTCCGCCCGGTCCGATGACCGCGGCCAACGCGGAACTGTCCGGATTCCTCAGCGAGCGCGGCCTGCATCCCTACAACGTGCACGTCGCCTGCGAATACCGGACGCATTGCCAGGCCTGCCAAGCGTTTCTCTGCGCCTCGGAGTGCAAGAACCACGCCGGGAACGTCTGTGTCGTCCCCGCGGTGCGCGACCACAACGCTGTGCTGCTCGACCGGACCAGGGTGGTACGCCTGGAGGCGAGCCGGACGAAGGTGAACAGCGTCGTCGCGCGCCGCTACGGCGAAACGCTCCGGTTCCAGGCGAAGACGGTCATCGTCGCGGCCAGCGCGCTCGCGACGCCGGTGCTCCTGCTGAACTCCAGCTCCAAGGAATGGCCGAACGGGCTCGCCAACGACAACGACCTGGTCGGCCGCAACCTGATGCGGCATTTCCTCGACATGCATCTTTTCCGGGTCCGCACCGAGGAACCGGTCGCCGGCCAGGTCAAGGAGATCGGGGTCAACGATTTCTACCTGCACGAGGGCGAGAAATTCGGCGCGCTGCAGTCTCTGGGCAAGGTGTTTTCGTACGAAACGCTCATGAACACCACCCGCCCGGGCCGGAAATTCTTCGGAGCCCTGCGCGGGCTGGCCGAAGAGCGCTGGAAGAATTCGCTGCAGGACCGCATCGTCGTCATGGCGTCGATCGCCGAAGACCTGCCCTACCACCGCAACCGCGTGCTCCCCGCCCCCGGCGGCCCGGAAGGCCCCGGTCCGCTGGCCGAACTCCAGTACCGGCCCGGCGAGGCGGACGTGAAGCGGTACCAGCGGTTCATGCGGACGCTCAAGACGACACTCGGGAAGTACCCGGGTTCGCGGATCTTCCCGGTGCACCTGTCGGGAGCGCGGGACACCAGTGCGCTCGGCCACCAGTGCGGGACCTGCCGCTTCGGCGACGACCCCAAGACCAGCGTGCTCAACCCGGACAACCGGGCGTGGGGGCTGGACAACCTGTACGTGGTCGACGCTTCGATGCTGCCGTCCAGTTCGGGGATCAACCCCAGCCTCACCATCGCCGCCAACGCGCTCCGGGTCGCCCAGGTGGTCCACGGCTCGCTGTAGCCGGGGCGGAAGAGGAAAGGAACGCTCGTGACCGATCAGGTGCGCATCGGGGTGCTCGGCGCGGCCAAGGTGGTCAAGCAGGCACTGACCGATCCGGCCAAGAGCGCGCCGGAGATCACGGTCGCGGCGATCGCGGCCAGGGATCCGGGCCGGGCGCGCGAACGCGCGGCGCGGCTGGGCATCCCCAAGGTGCACGAAAGCTACGACGCGCTCCTCGCGGACCCGGACCTCGACGCCGTCTACGTCCCGCTTCCCAACTCGCTGCACGCGGAGTGGAGCATCCGCGCGATGGAAGCCGGGAAGCACGTGCTGTGCGAGAAGCCGATCGCCAGCAACGAGGAGGAGGCCCGGCGGATCGCCGACGCAGCCGCCAAGACCGGCCGCGTGATCTGCGAGGCGATGCACCCGCTCTACCACGGGCTGTTCGACCGGATCGCGGAGATCCTGGCGGACGGCGTCCTCGGCGAGGTCCGGCACGTGTCGGCGCAGGTGTGCTTCCCGGTCCCCAACAGCAAGGACATCCGCTGGCAGTACGGCCTCGGCGGCGGCGCGATGATGGATCTCGGGGTGTACGCGGTGTCGGTGCTGCGCGCGCTGGCCGGGGCGGAGCCGCTGGAGGTGACTCACGCCAAGGCGAAGACCCGCGTGCCGGGCGTCGACCGGTGGACGGAGGCCCGGCTGCGCTTTCCCGGCGGCGCGACCGGGCTGGTCCGGACCGCGATGTGGGGCTGGCCGGTGTTCTCCTTCACCGGACGGGTCGAGGGCACCCGGGGAAAGCTGACGGTGCGCAACCCGATCGCGCCGCAGGCGTTCAACCGCCTCGTCCTCGAGACCGGAGGGAAGAAAACCAGCGAGCAGGTGGCGAAGCTGCCCGGCACCTACACCTGCGAGCTGAACGCGTTCGCCGGAGCGGTCCTGCGCGGCGAACCGCTGCGGACCGGTCCGGAGCATTTCGTCCCCGTCATGCACGTCATCGACGAGATCTACCGTCAGTCCGGGCTCCGGGTCCGCGGCACCCCGCTGTCCACCCGTTCCGAATAGCCAGGGCCTCCCCGGCGGTCAGATGATCACAGGGAGTGTGCCCCGGCGGGCGCCCAGCCACGCTTATGGAGGTGCTGGGCCCGCGCGCTCTTGGGTAGCGTGATCATGCGAGGGGGTTATCACGACCTGGCTGGGGGCCGGATCTTGCGAACTTCGCGACTGCGCTTTGGCGTCTTGGGGACGCTTGAGGTGCGTGTGGGTGACGAGGCGGTGGAGGTCCGTTCGGCGAGACATCGCGCGGTGCTGGCATCGCTGCTGCTGTACGCGAACCGTGAGGTCTCGGTCGAAACGCTGATCCGGCACGTGTGGGGCGAACGGCCCTCCGGCAGCGCCGTCGCGGCGTTGCGCGTGCTCATCATGCGAGTCCGGCGTTCGCTCGGCGAACCGGGACTGATCCGGACCAGTTCGAGCGGTTACGTGATCGACGTGGACAACGACGGGCTCGACCTGCTGCGCTTTCGCGGGCTGACCGAACGCGCCAAGGCGGCCCGCACCGCCGGGGAACTCGACCGCGCGGCACAGCTGCTGGACAGCGCGCTCGCCGAATGGCGCGGCCCGGCCTTGTCCGACGTGCCGTCCGAATCGCTGCACGCGTCCGAGGTGCCGCTTCTGCTCGAGGACCGGCTGCGCGCCGCGGCCGAGCGAGTGGACGTCAACCTGCAGCGCGGACGGCACCACGAGGTCATCGGGGAACTCCGGCGGCTCACCGAGGAGTATCCCCTGCGCGAGCAGTTCTGGGCCCAGCTCATGCTCGCCCTGCACCTCTCCGACCGGCGGGACGAGGCGCTCGTCGCCTACCGCGAGGTGCGCAGGCGGCTGGCCGACGAGGTCGGGATCGACCCCGGCCCGGTGCTGCGCTCGGTCTACCGCGCGGTGGTCGGGGACGGTCCGCGCATCGCGGAACCGGCGTCCCCGGCGGTCCCGTGCCAGCTGCCTCCCGTCGCGTCCTCGTTCTTCGGCAGGGAAGCCGAGGCCGGACGGCTCCGCGAGCTGCTCGGACCCGCCCCGGACCGGATCTCGGTGCCGATCGTCACGGTGTGCGGCCCGCCCGGCGTCGGCAAGACCGCGCTCGTCACCCAGGTCGCGCACGAGCTGCGCGCGGATTATCCCGACGGCCAGCTGTGGGCGGACCTGCGCGGCCACGCCGCCAACCCGCCGTTGAGCACGACCGCCGTGCTGACCGGGTTCCTCCGCAGCCTCTCCGTTCCGGCCTCCGGGATCCCGGACGATCCGGACGAACTCGTCGCCGCCTACCGGGCGGCGCTGGCCGGCAGGCGAGTGCTGGTCGTACTGGACAACGCGGCGGACACCGAGCAGGTCCGCTCGCTGCTTCCCGGCGGCCCCGGCTGCGCGGTCGTCGTCACGAGCCGGGACGAACTGCGCGGGCTCACCGTGCTGAACGGCGGCGTACTGGTCCGGGTCGACGTGCCCTCGCCCGGCGAGGCGGCCGGCCTGCTGAGCGCGGCGCTCGGCGACGACCCCCGGCATCCGGCGGAAACCATCGGCGAGCTGGCCGACCTCTGCGGTCATCTCCCGCTGGCGTTGCGGATCGCGGCGAGCAACCTGGTCGGCAAATCGCGGTCGCACCTCGAGGCGTACGCGGCCCAGTTGCGCGCGGGCAACCGCGTGCGCGTCCTGGCGGTCGGCGACGACGACAAGGCCGCCGTGCACACTGCCTACGACCACAGTTACCGCACCCTCGGCCCGGAGGCCAAGCGGGTGCTCCACCTGCTCGCGGTGCTCCCCGGGACGGACATCGCCATCGCCGCGGTCGCCGCGGCCACGGACCGGGAGCCGCGCCAGGCCGGCCGCGCGCTGGAAGAACTCGCCGGGGCCAGCCTGGTGCAGCGAAGGGGGCACGACCGCTACCGGGTGCCGCACCTGCTCGCGGATTACGTCGCGCTGCGTCCGGCGGTGCGCGGCGAGCAGCTGCGCCGGGACCGGCAGCGGCTTTTCGACTGGTACTCGTGGGTCGCGGACCTGGCCACCGGATTGCTGTACCCGGAGCTGCCGCGAACAGCGCCGCCGTCCGGAGCCGGCCCGGCTCCCGACGTGGTCGATCGCGCGAGCGCCTTCGCCTGGCTGGAAACCGAACGGCCGGCGCTCGTCGCAGTGGCCGTCCGGTGGGCCGGGCACGCCACGGGACGCCTTGGGTTCTGGCAGTTCGTGGAGCGGGTCCGCGTCCATCTCGCGGTGAACCAGCATCCGGAGCTGGCCTGGGTGACCGAGGCCGCTCGGCTGGCGGCCAGGAAGCTCATGGAGAGCGCCGCGCCGAGGGCCGGGTGCCACGTTCCGGTTCCCGAACTGTCGCACTGAGCCCGCCGGGGCTCGGTGCGAAATCGTCTTTCCGGCGGCGGATGCGGTTCGTTCGCGCCAACGCGGCCGGTATGGGGAAAATAGTCTATTTCGTGCCCGTTATCTAGATGCAATCGAGGGGAAAATGCTCGCTGCCGCGGCCGGGGACTGTCCCCGGCCCGCTTCTCCGGCGGAAAAACTGCCTGTCCAGAGCTGTTAGTGGGCTGTAATTGGCTGCTGCTAGCTTTGGACTCGTACCCCTCGCAACCCGGTCTGCGACGCTTCCGGCAATGGCGCCCGAGCGTTCGCGAATGGCGGGGCGATAACGGGTTGACATGGGGCGTTGAACCACACTGATGTCACTGGGGGCGCGGTGAAATGACCTTATTCTGCAATGCTCACGCGAAGCTTTGGTGTGCTGGGGCGGTACGGCCCGGGACCGTCCGCGGACGGGGAAAGGGGCTGAGTTTCAGTGCTTGACCAGTCGAACTTTCCCGCTCCGGGAAAGATCCGCGCCGCCGGGCCCGACGACGGCGACGACAGCGGGCGGCGGAACGGCACGGTACTGGTGCCGATCGACGCTCTGCTGCCCGCCGATTCGCCGCGGCTGTCCGGAGAGGACATCGCGCACACCCGCACGCTCGCCGAGATCAACGCGATCCTGCCGCCCATCCTGGTGCACCGCCCGACGATGCGGGTGATCGACGGGATGCACCGGGTGTGCGCGGCGAAGCGGTGCAATCTGGACACGATCGAAGTGAAGTTCTTCGACGGCACGCCGGAGGAGGCGTTCCTGCTCGCGGTCGAGTCGAACATCGGCCGCGGCCTGCCGCTTTCGCTCGCGGACCGGGAAGCGGCGGCCGCGCGGGTCATCGCCTCGTATCCACAGTGGTCGGACCGGGCGATCGCGGCGCGGACCGGGCTTTCGGCGAGAACGGTCAGCGTGATCCGGTCGAGTTCAACTGCCGGGCAGGAGCAGTCGAACGCCCGGATCGGGCTCGACGGCCGGGTCCGCCCGCTGAACAGCGTCGCGGGCAGGCTGCGCGCCAGCGAGGTGATCGCGGCGCAGCCGAACGCCTCGCTGCGGGCGGTCGCCAGGGAGTCCGGGATTTCGGTGGCCACGGCACGGGACGTGCGACTGCGGCTCAACCGGGGCGAAAACCCGATCCCGGCGGGATTGCGGCCGGCCGAGACGCCGAACGTGTCGGTGCCCGCGCAGCGGACCGAAGCGCCCGCGAGGAAAGCCGTCGACGTCGCGGGCGAACCCGAGGCGATGCTGCACTGGCAGAAACTGGCCAAGGATCCGTCGCTGCGGCTGAGCGAAACCGGCCGGGCGCTGCTGCGGTGGCTGAGCTTCCAGGCGATCCAGTCGGACGAGCTCAACCGCCTGACGGACGCGGTTCCCGACCACGGCATGGAAGCGGTGCGCCGGCTCGCGCTGCGCTGCGCGGACACCTGGCAGGACTTCGCGGACGAACTGGAGAAACGGGTCCGCGCCAGCGCCTAGCGGGATCGGGCGCCGGGCCGGAAGCCAAGGACACCTCGCCGCATCGGCGGCGAGGTGTCCTTGCCCTGCCGGAAAAACCCGCGGTTCCGCGGGCGGTCACCCGGTGTTCGGCCGAGAGTGGCGCCCGCGTCGCCGGTCGGTCATGATCCGGGAGAGTTCGTTACGGCGTGCGTGGCGGGAGCGTGGCAATCCATTGTGGACCGTGGTGGGCGTCGGCCGGGACGGCGGATGACGGCGACCACCTCGGGATCAAGGGAGCGGCGTTCCGGTGGCGGATGAAGAGAAGCTGCGCGACTGCCTCAAGAGCGTGACCGCCGAACTGCGGCAGACCCGCGAGCGGCTGCGCGAGCTCGAGACGGCGGGCCGGGAGCCGATCGCGATCGTGGCGATGGCCTGCCGGTTCCCCGGCGGGGTGAGCACTCCCGGGCAGCTGTGGGAGCTGGTGCGCTCCGGGTGCGACGCGATCTTCCCCGGCGACTGCCTGGACGCGGGCGGATTCCCGTCCGGGGCCATGGACTTCGACGCCGACTTCTTCGGGATTTCCCCGGACGAAGCGCTGGCCATGGACCCGCGGCACCGGCTGCTGCTGGAAACCTCCTGGGAAGCGATCGAACGCGCCGGCATCGACCCGGCGGCACTGCGCGGCAGCTCGACCGGAGTGTTCGTCGGAACCAGCGGCCAGGACTGCGCTTCCGCCGCCGGGCCACTGACGGCGAGCGCGACCGGCCGCGGGCTGTCCGGCCGGGTGTCGGGCGTCTTCGGGCTGCAGGGACCGGCGGCCACAGTGGACACCGCGTGCTCGTCGTCGCTGGTGGCGCTGCATTGGGCTGGGCAGTCGCTGCGGGCCGGGGAATGCGATCTGGCGCTGGCGGGCGGGGCGGGCTGGGCCGAGGGCGCCGGGATGGTGCTGGTGGAGCGGCGCTCCGACGCCGAACGCAACGGGCACCCGATTCTCGCGCTGCTGCGAGGTTCCGCGGTGAACCAGGACGGGCTGGCCGCCCCGAACGGCCCGGCGCGGCAGCGGACGATCCGGGCCGCGTTGTCCAGCGCGGGTTTGGCTCCGTTCGAGGTGGACGTCGTAGAGGTGCACGGAACGGGGACCACCCCCGCTGAAACGCGGACGCCGGGTCCCCGGAAGCCGGACCCCGGGTCTCCGCAGGCGGCGGCGGGCGTGGCCGGAGTGATCAAGATGGTCGAGGCGATGCGGCGCGAGGCGTTGCCGAAGATCCGGCGCACCGGCCCGCGCGGCCCCGAGATCGGCGCGGACGGATCGCTCGCCGAAGCCGAGGAGCGGCCCCGGCGGGCCGCCGTGTCGTCGTTCGGGCCCAGCGGCGCCAACGTCCACGTCGTCATCGAGGAAGTCCCGGCGGCGGCGAAAAGGCGGGTGGCAGGCGAGGACGACACCCCGCTCTACCCGTTGCCCTGGCTGGTTTCGGCGCGCACCGAACCCGCGCTGCGGGCCCAGGCCGAGCGGTTGCGCGACTGGCTGGCCGCCAAGCCCGGCACGAGCGCCGCCGACGTGGGGTTCTCGCTCGCCACGACCCGGGCCGCGCACGAACACCGCGCGGTCATCGTGGGTGGCGACCGGGACGAACTGGTCGACGGGCTGACCGCACTGGCCAGGGGCGAAACCGATCTCGGGCTGATCCGGGGAACCGCCGCCGGAGCCGGCCAGGACGTGGTGTTCGTCTTCCCCGGACAGGACGTGCAGTGGGCGGGCATGGCTGTCGAACTGCTGGACTGCGCCCCGGCCTTCACCGAACAGCTGGCGGAATGCGCGGCGGCGTTGTCGTGCTTCGTGGACTGGTCGCTGCTGGATGTCGTGCGCGGTGCGGACGGCGCGCCCTCGCTGGAGCGGGTCGACGTGGTGCAACCGGTGCTGTGGGCGGTGATGGTGTCGCTGGCGGCGCTCTGGCGCTCGCACGGCGTCGAACCCGCCGCGGTGGTGGGGCACGCGCACGGCGAGATCGCCGCGGCGTGCGTCGCCGGTGTGCTGAGCATCGCCGACGGCGCGAAGGTGGTGGCGTTGCGGAGCCAAGCGCTCGCGGCGTTGTCCGGCACCGGCGGGATGGCGTCGGTGGCCGCCCCGGCGGCGGAGGTGAGCCGCTGGCTTGAGCCGTGGGGAGACCGGCTTTCGCTGGCGGCGGTGAACGGCCCGGCGTCGACCGTGGTCTCGGGACAGCCCGAAGCACTCGCCGAATTCCTCACGGCCTGCCGGGAGCACGCGGTGCCCATTCGCGAGGCCAAGGTGGACTACGCCGCGCACACCCCGCAAGTGGAAGCGCTCCGCTCGCAACTGGTCCAGGCGCTCGCCGGGATCCGGCCCGCGCCAGCGGCGGTGCCGATGTACTCGACCCGCACCGGCGACCTGGTGCGCGGCCCGGAACTCGGCGTCCGGTACTGGTATGAAAACCTGCGCGGCCAGGTGCGGTTCGCCCCGGTGATCCAGGCTCTCGCCGACGCCGGACGTCGCGTGTTCGTCGAGGTCAGCCCGCATCCGGTGCTCATTCCCGGCATCGAAGACCTGTTGCGGGAGGCCGGGGTGGCGGGAACGGTCGTGGGCACCCTGCGCCGGGACCACAGCGACCGGCAGCGGTTCCTGAGCGCCGCCGCCGAACTGCACGTCAACGGCGTCCGGGTGCATTGGCCCGCAGCTTTCGACAACCGCTGCGTCTCGCGGGTCGAGCTGCCCACCTACGCGTTCCAGCGCCGGCGTTTCCGGCTGGGCGGGCAAGCGGGACTGTGCGCGACCGGACATCCCCTGCTCGGCACCGCGTTGCCGCTGGCCGGGACGGACGGCGTGGTGTTCACCGGCACGATCTCGGTGCGGACCCATCCGTGGCTGGCCGAGCACGCGATCGGGGACACCGTGCTGCTGCCCGGCACCGCGCTGGTGGAACTCGCACTCCGCGCGGGCGGACAGGCGGACTGCCCGGTGCTCGCCGAACTGACCCTGGAAGCGCCGTTCGTGCTTCCGGCCAAGGGCGTTGTCGAGCTTCAAGTCTCGGTCGGCGGACCGGAGGAGGGCGGGCGCGGGGTCGAAATCCATTCCCGGCCCGGCAGCGGTCACGCCTGGACCCGGCACGCCGTCGGCTTGGTCGGAGACCGGTCGGCCGAACCGGGCCCCGACGCCCCGGTGTGGCCGCCGGAGAACGCTGAGCCGATGGACGTCGCTGCGGCCTACACAGCGCTGGCGGAGGCCGGATTCGGCTTGGGACCGTGGTTTCAAGGCTTGCGCTCGGTGTGGCAGCGAGACGGCGAGGTGTTCGCGGAGACCGCCCTTCCCGAGGACGCGTGGGGCGACGCCGCGCGTTTCGGCGTGCATCCGGCGCTGCTGGATTCGACTCTGCACGCGCTGGCCGGACGCGGCGGCCAGCCGTCCGCTTGGCGCGGGGTCACCCTGCACGCCTGCGGCGCCACCGCGTTGCGGGTCCGGTTGAGCCCGCACGGTCCGGCGGACCTCGCGCTCGAGGCCTGGGACGAGTCCGGAGCCCCGGTCGTCTCCGCCGGCTGCCTGGCGATGCGCCCCGCGGTTCCCGAGCAGTCCCGGGCGGCCGAACCGCTTCCGCTGTTCCGGGCGGGCTGGCGGGCCGTCCCGGTCCGGCCCTCGGCGACCGGGATCGTCTGGTCCGATGTGGACTCAGTGCGCGCGCTGTGCGCTTCCGGCGAGGTACCGCCGGCAGTCGCGGTCGAAGTGACCGGCGAGCGGCCGGGCACCGTGCTGAAACTCCTCCACACGTGGCTGACCGCCGGGTCCGCCGCCCGGCTCGTCGTGGTCACCCGCGGCGCGGTCGGCACCGGCTCGGACGTGCCCGGCCTCGCCGCCGCGCCGGTGTGGGGGCTAGTCCGGGCCGCCCAGTCCGAACATCCGGGCCGGTTCGCGCTCGTGGACCTGGACGAACCGGCCGGCCGCGGCGCCCTTGCCGTCCAGCCCGAATCGGACGAACCGCAACTGGCGGTGCGCGGCGGCGAATACCTCGTTCCCCGGCTGGAGCGCGCCCGCGCCACCGCGGCCCGGCCGGTCGAATTCGCCGGGGACGGGACGGTGCTGATGACCGGGGCCGACGGTCCGCTCGGCGCGCTGGTCGCCGGGCATCTGGTCCGCGCGCACGGGGTGCGGCGGCTCGTCCTGCTGGGCGGGACCGACGCCCTGGCCGAGGAACTGTCCGGTCTTGGCGCCGAGGTCGTGCGGGCGACGTGCGACGTGGCCGACCGGGCGGCGCTTTCCTCGGTGCTGAAAGACATTCCGCGGCTGACCGGGATCGTGCACACCGCCGGTGTTCCCGACGACGGCGCGGTCGAATCGCTAACGCCGGAACGCTTGGACGACGCGCTGCGGTCCCAGGCTCTCGGCGCGTGGCATCTGCACGAGCTAACCCTGGACCTCGACCTGGCCGCGTTCGTGCTGTTCTCCTCGGCGACCGGTTTGCTCGGGGCCGCGGGCCAGGCGAGCCGGGCCGCGGCGAACGCCTGCCTGGACGCGGTCGCGCACCACCGCCGCGCCGCGGGCCTGCGAGCGACGTCGCTGGCGTGGGGGCCGTGGATCGAGCGGCCGGACGAGCTGGACTGGTTGTCCCGCAACGGGATCCGTTCGCTGAGCGCCGAACAGGGACTCGAACTGTTCGACGCGGCGCTGTCCAGCGACGAACCGCTGCTCGTTCCGGTCCGGTTCGACCTCCTCGCCCTGCGCGAGAGGCCGCGGCCAGCGGAAACGCCGCCGCTGCTGCGTTCGCTGGTCCGGGCCCCGGCGCAGTGCCGCTGACGCCGCCGGTCCGGGCGGGCAAGCGCGTGTGTCGACCGCCCGGCCGGGGCTGGGTATCGTCGGGCCGCGCGCAGGTGAGGCGGTGAATGGTTTCCCCGCAACTGATTCCCCGCGCACTGGGCGGACCGGCGGCGTTGCCCCGGCGGACGGCATTCCGGATCCCGGGGCAGGAGCGGAAAGGTGATTCCCGATGGAGGTGTCATGTCGAAGGACCACACAGCCCACCGGCTGACCATTATGGGCGCGGGCGTGATGGGCATAGGGATCGCCACGCTCGGGCTCGGTTTCGGCCTTCCGGTCACCTTGGTCGACGTCGACGAGAACACGCTGGAAGCGGCTCGCGGGAAAATCCGCCAGCAACTGAAACTGGCGCGGATCATGGGCACGCTGCCGGACGACGCCGAACCCGGCGAACTCGTCACGACAGTGTCGCTGGAGGAAGGCCCGGAGGCGACCGTGGTCATCGAGGCGGTGACCGAACTCGCCGACGTCAAAGCCGCCGCGCTGGCCAAGGTTTCCGCGCTGATCAGCCCCGGGACGCCGGTGGTGACCAACACGTCGTCCATCCCGGTCGACGAACTGGCGGATTCGGTGGCCCGGCCCGAGGATTTCCTCGGGACCCATTTCATGAATCCGCCGTACCTCATCCCGATGGTCGAGGTGATCCGCGGACGGCGGACCGGGGACGCGGCGGAGGCGACGCTGAAGTCCGCGCTGCAACGGCTCGGGCGCACCCCGTTGGTGGTCAACGACAATCCGGGTTTCGTGACCAGCCGGGTGCTGCACCCGATGATCAACGACGCGGTGCGGGTCGTGCAGGAGGGCACCGCGCCGCCGGAAACCGTCGACGCGCTGTTCGAAGGCTGTCTCGGCCACCGCACCGGCCCGCTGCGCACGGCGGACCTGATCGGCCTCGACAACCTGGCCGACTCGCTGCGGGTGCTCTACGAGCGCACCGGCGACGAGGGCTGCAAGCCGAACGAACTGCTGCTGCGGAAAGTCCGGGAAGGCGACCTCGGCCGGAAGAGCGGCCGCGGATTCTACGAGTACGGGGGACAACTTTCATGACCACGACGCCGAATCAGGATCTCGAGCTGACCTCGGCGGCGATCGAGGAGAAGATCCTCGGTTTCCTCGCCGAACGCACCAAGACCAGCTGGGAACCCGAGGCGGACCTGTTCGAATCGGGCACGGTGTCCTCGCTGTTCGCGATGGAGCTGGTCGTCTTCCTGGAGGGCGCCTTCGACGTCGAGATCGCCGGCCCCGACCTCAAACTGGTCAACTTCCGCTCGGCACGCATCATGGTCGGCCTGGTCGAGCGGCTGCGGGCGGAAGAGGCCGAGGACGGTCGTGGCTGACCGCTCGCTCGAACTCCGCGCCCTCGCCGGCGAACTGATCGGCGACCAGCCCGACGCGTGGGACCGGGCCGGGGCCATCCCGGAAGACTTGGTGCGCAAGCTCGCCAGCGCGGGCGCGCTGTGCGCCGAGGTGCCGACCCGGTACGGCGGCCTGGGATTGAGCAGCACGGACAGCGGCGAGTTCACCGCGTATGTCGGCAGCAAGTGCAGTTCGCTGCGCAGCTTGATGACCTCGCAGGGCATGGCCGCGTGGACGATCCAGCGGCTCGGCGATCGGGGGCAGCGCGCGGAATTTCTGCCGCGACTCACGTCGGGCGAGCTGGCCGCGGTCGGGTTCAGCGAGACCGGCGCGGGAAGCGATTTGTCCACTATGGACACCGAAATTCGGCTGGACGGCGATTCGGCGGTCGTGCACGGGCACAAGGTCTGGGTGACCGCCGCGGACTACGCGGACCTGCTCGTGGTGTTCGGCCGGTACGAGGGTGGGGCCGCGGCTGCGGTGGTGCCTGCTTCGGCGCCCGGGGTGCGCGTCGAGCGCGTTCCGGAACCGATGGGATGCCGGGCCGCCGGGCACGCGAACATCCGGCTCGACGGGGTTCGGGTCCCGGTTGCGAACCTGCTTGGCGGGGCTGGGCAGTCCACCGCCATGTTGGTCACTACGGCGTTGGCTTACGGTCGCATTTCCGTGGCCTGGGGCTGTGTCGGGATTCTTCGCGCTTGTCTTGCGGAAGTGACTCGGCACGCCGCTTCCCGGGAGCAGTTCGGGAAACCGTTGGGGCAGCATCAGCTTGTCGCGCGGCACGTGGCTGAGCTGGTGGTGGCGGAGCAAACCGCGGCCCGTGCGTGCGAGCACGCCAGCCGCTGCTGGGACGAACGGTCTCCGGAGATGGTGTTGGCCACTGTTTTGGCCAAGTACGTGAGTTCTCGGCAGGCGGCTGACGGTGCGGCGTCGGCGGTGCAGGTGCTGGCGTCGGCTGGTGCACGGGACAGCCATCCGGTCGCGCGGGCGTACCGGGACGCGAAGCTGATGGAAATCATCGAGGGCAGCAACGAAATCTGCCAGCTGATCCTTTCCGAACACGCGCTCGCTGGCGCGAAACAGGAGGAAAACCGGTGAGCGACAAGGTTTCGATGGTGAAGTGCCTCGTCTGGGACTTGGACAACACGCTGTGGCAGGGCACCCTGCTTGAAGACGGCGAGGTGCGGCTGTCTGACGAGATCCGCGAGACGATCGTTGAACTGGACGCTCGCGGGATCCTGCAGGCGGTGGCGAGCAAGAACGACCATGAGCCGGCCTGGCAGCGGCTGGAGGAGCTGGGGGTGGCGGAGTATTTCGTGCTCGCCCGGATTGGCTGGGGGCCGAAGTCGGCTTCGGTGCGGGCGATCGCGGAGGAGCTCAACTTCGCGCTCAAGACGATCGCGTTCATTGACGATCAGCCTGCGGAGCGGGCTGAGGTGCAGTTCCATCTGCCGGAGGTGCGGTGTTACGAGGCGGAGGGGGCGGTTGGGCTGTTGGGGCTGCCGGAGTTTACGCCGCGGTCTCGGACGGTGGATTCGGCTAAGCGGCGGGAGATGTATCAGGCTGGGTTTCGGCGGGAGGCCGAGCGGGCTGAGTTCACCGGGCCGGATGAGGAGTTTCTGCGGTCGCTTGAGTTGGAGATGCGGATTCTTCCGGCTACTGAGGAGCAGTTGAGCCGGGTCGAGGAACTTACGTTGCGCACCAGTCAGATGAATGCTACTGGGGTGCATTATTCGGATGAGACTTTGCGGGGGTTGCTGGTCGATCCGGCGCATGAGGTTTTGGTGACTACTATGGACGACCGGTTTGGTACCCATGGTGCTGTTGGGGTCGTGTTGGTGGAGAAGCTGGCTCGGGTTTGGCATTTGAAGTTGCTTGCTACTTCTTGCCGGGTGGTTTCGTTTGGGGCTGGGGCGGCGATTTTGAACTGGTTGGCGGATCAGGCTGCTCGGGCTGGGGCGCATCTGGTGGCGGATTTTCGGCGGACTGAGCGGAATCGGATGATGGAGATCGCGTACCGGTTCGCTGGGTTTGATGAGGGGGAGTGTGCTTGCCGGGGGGATCTCGTGGGGGCCGCGGGGGTGGAGAGGTTGCATTTGGTGGCTGAGCGGAGGGAGCCGCCTGCGACTATGCGGTTGGTTGCGGTGGATCTTGGGGCTGGGGTGGCGGGGTAGGGCGTCCGGTCCGGGGGCTCGTCGCCTGGCGGCGACATTGCGCCCGGCCCTCGTGGGGGCACCCCGAAGCCGAATGTGTTGACGGGAGGAGGGTGGGTTGCATGGCGGGACAGATGGGATGGGACAGCCCCAACGACCCC